>JBPCSU010000169.1:0-6327 GCA_051006815.1 Limnohabitans sp. | reverse complement strand
GCATTTGGCTTTGCCACTGTGAGGGAGATGCATGAAAGTTCAGTTCCTAGGGTAAATACTTAGAAAATGAATTAAAGTGCATGTTGCAAGCCCTCAAAACATGCACTAAACTTCCGTTCAACATGCAATGAAATGCATCTTTCAACGGAAATCCATCCATCCTTTCACTTTCGGAGACACCCATGACCGCAGCGCCTCAGGTTGACTACCAAACCAACCCCTCCCAGTACAAGCACATCCACCTGTCTTTTGACGTTGAGATCGCCACCTTGGCCATCAACATCAACGAAGACGCCGGCATTCGCCCAGGCTACAAGCTCAAACTCAACAGTTACGACCTCGGTGTGGACATCGAGTTGCATGACGCGGTGAACCGCATTCGCTTTGAGCACCCCGAAGTCAAGAGCGTGGTGGTGACCAGTTTGAAAGACCGCATCTTCTGCTCAGGCGCGAACATCTTCATGTTGGGCGTGTCGACCCACGCGTGGAAAGTGAACTTCTGTAAGTTCACCAACGAAACACGCAACGGCTTGGAAGACACCAGCCGCCACAGCGGTTTGAAGTTTGTGGCCGCGGTGAACGGCGCCTGCGCCGGTGGTGGTTACGAGTTGGCTCTGGCGTGTGACGAAATTGTGTTGGTGGACGACCGTTCTTCTTCGGTGTCTTTGCCTGAAGTGCCCTTGCTGGGCGTGTTGCCAGGCACTGGCGGTTTGACCCGTGTGACCGACAAGCGCAAAGTGCGCCACGACTTGGCTGACATCTTCTGCACCAGCGTGGAAGGCGTGCGTGGCCAACGTGCGGTGGATTGGCGTTTGGTGGACGAAATCGCCAAGCCTGCGCAGTTCGCTGCCGCTGTGCAAGCCCGTGCCAGCCACACCGCTGCCAACTGCAAGCGCCCCGGCGCCTCGGCAGCTGGCAAAGGCGTGGCATTGACCCCGCTCAAGCGCACACTGGGTGCCGACAGCATGTCGTATGACTACGTGCAGGTCAGCATTGACCGCGCCAAGCGCACCGCCACCTTGACCGTGCATGCCCCCAAAGCAGCGTTGCCAGACAGCATCGACGCCATCGTGGCCGCAGGTGCCAACTGGTATCCCTTGCAAATGGCACGCGAATTGGATGACGCAATTTTGAATTTGCGCACCAACGAACTCGACATCGGCACCTGGTTGCTCAAGACCGCAGGCGACGCCCACTTGGCTTTGCAAAGCGACGCCATCTTGGCCAAGCACCAAGACCACTGGTTCGTCAACGAAACCCTCGGTTTGTTGCGTCGTACCTTGGCACGCGTGGATGTGTCTTCACGTTCTCTGTTTGCCTTGATCGACGAAGGTTCTTGTTTCGCAGGTACCTTGGCTGAGTTGGCCTTTGCGGCTGACCGCGCCTACATGCTCGACTTGCCCGACACACCCGAAAAAGCCCCGCACCTGCATTTGAGCGAGATGAACTTCGGCTACTTCCCCATGGTCAACCACCAGTCCCGTTTGCAACGCCGCTTCTACGAAGAAGTGGGTCCGCTCGAAGGCGCGCGTGCTGCCGTGGGCCAAGCCTTGGACGCACAAAAAGCACTGGCCTTGGGCTTGGTCACCGCTGCACCTGACGACATCGACTGGGCAGATGAAATTCGTTTGGCCGTGGAAGAGCGCGCTGCAATGTCGCCAGACAGCTTGACCGGCTTGGAAGCCAACCTGCGTTTTGCGCAAAAAGAAAGCATGGAAACACGCATTTTCGGCCGCCTGTCTGCATGGCAAAACTGGATCTTCAACCGCCCCAACGCCGTCGGCGAAAAAGGTGCCTTGAAGGTGTACGGCAAAGGCGAGAAAGCGGCGTTCGACCTGAACCGCGTTTGATGTTCTGACGTTGTGCAGCAGGCTTCCCGGTGGTGCCTGCTGCAACCTAAATGTGACCCACCGTGCCTTCTATTTGGAGACTTTCATGACCGGTATCAACTACAGCGAAAAAATCCCTAACAACGTGAACCTGAGCGAAGACCGCACCTTGCAACGTGCGCTCGAACACTGGCAACCCAACTACCTGCAATGGTGGAATGACATGGGCCCCGATAGCTCGCAAAACTTTGACGTGTACCTGCGCACCGCGGTCAGCGTGGACCCCCAAGGTTGGGCCCAGTTTGGCCACGTGAAGATGCCTGACTACCGTTGGGGCATCTTCTTGAACCCTGCTGAGCAAGACCGCAAGATTCACTTCGGCGACCACATGGGCGAAGCCGCTTGGCAAGACGTGCCTGGCGAACACCGCGCCAACCTGCGCCGCATCATCGTGACGCAAGGTGACACCGAGCCCGCATCGGTCGAGCAACAACGCCACTTGGGTTTGACCGCGCCTAGCCAATACGACTTGCGCAACCTGTTCCAAGTGAACGTGGAAGAAGGCCGTCACCTGTGGGCCATGGTCTATCTGTTGCACAAATACTTTGGCAAAGATGGTCGTGAAGAAGCCGAAGGTTTGTTGGAGCGCAACAGCGGCAATGCCGACAATCCACGCATCTTGCAAGCCTTCAACGAGAAGACGCCCGACTGGTTGTCGTTCTTCATGTTCACGTACTTTACCGACCGTGACGGCAAGTTCCAGTTGTGCGCCTTGGCCGAATCTGCATTCGACCCCTTGGCACGCACCACCAAGTTCATGTTGACCGAAGAAGCGCACCACATGTTTGTGGGCGAGTCGGGCGTGAGCCGCACCATCCAACGTACCGTGGATGTGATGAACGAACTCAAAACCGACGACGTGGCCAAGCTGCGCGCTGCGGGTGTGATCGATTTGCCGACCATCCAGCGTTACATCAACTTCCACTTCTCCGTGACCCTCGACTTGTTCGGTGCCGACCAATCGTCCAATGCAGCCACCTTCTACAGCTCGGGCTTGAAAGGCCGCTACGAAGAAGGCAAGCGCACCGATGACCACGTCTTGAAGGGCAACAGCTACAAGATCTTGTCGGTCGAAGACGGCAAGTTGATCGAGAAAGAAGTGCCGATGCTCAACGCCTTGAACGAAGTGCTACGCGACGACTACATCACCGACTCCAAGGGCGGCATCGAGCGTTGGAACCGTGTGATCGAAAAAGCCGGCATCCAGTTCAAGTTGACGGCGCCCCACAAGGCTTTCCACCGCAACATCGGTTCTCTGTCAGGTGCCAAGATCACCCCAGACGGCCGTGTGGTGAGCGAAGCAGAATGGAACGCTAAAGTAGGCGAGTGGTTGCCCTCGAATGAGGACCGCGCGTATGTGGCAAGCTTGATGGGTCGCGTGGTCGAGCCCGGCAAATTCGCCAACTGGATCGCGCCTCCTGTCATGGGCATCAACCGTCAACCTGTTGACTTTGATTACGTCCGTTTCAACTGATCCTTAGATAAGGCCGTCACGCCATGAATGCACCTGCCGAACTTTTTAACCAGCATTTGATTGACCCGGAAATTTGCATCCGGTGCAACACCTGCGAGGCCACCTGTCCGGTGGGTGCCATCACGCACGACAGCCGCAACTATGTGGTGTTGGCTGACAAGTGCAACTTCTGCATGGCGTGTGTGCCCCCGTGCCCCACGGGCTCCATCGACAACTGGCGCATGCGTCCGAAGTCGGCGGCCTACACGGTGGAAGAGCAGTTGTCTTGGGACGACCTGCCTGCGGCTTTGTCAGACGCCGAGTTGACTGAGTTAGGGGGAGGCGTTGCAACCGATGCAGCCCCTGTGGCGGCCAGCACGGTGGCGTCATCGGCTTCGGTGGATGCATCGGCAGGGCAAGGCGAGGCATTCAACTCGGCAGCTTTTGGTGCCACGGTGCCGCCCTGGTCAGCTGCCCATCCGTACACCAATTTGCATGGCCCCAAGGCACCGACCACCGCGACCGTGGTGGGCAATGTGCAAGTCAACGAGGCAGGCACCGCCAACGAAACCCACCACATCGTGTTGGACTTTGGCAGCATGCCGTTCCCTGTGTTGGAAGGCCAATCGATTGGCATCATCCCGCCTGGGGTGGATGCACAAGGCAAGCCGCACCATGCGCGCCAATACTCGATTGCCAGTCCGCGCAATGGCGATCGTCCTGGCTACAACAATTTGTACATCACCGTGAAGCGCGTGGTGGAAGATCACCAAGGCAAGCCCGTCAAAGGCGTGGCTTCCAACTACCTGTGCGATTTGAAAACCGGCGACACGGTGCACGTGATTGGCCCGTTCGGCAGCAGCTTCTTGATGCCCAACCATCCCAAGTCCAACATCGTGATGATTTGCACGGGCACCGGCAGCGCGCCGATGCGTGCGATGACCGAGTGGCGTCGCCGCTTGCGTCAAAGCGGCAAGTTTGAGGGCGGCAAGTTGATGCTGTTCTTTGGCGCCCGCACGCCGCAAGAGTTGCCTTACTTTGGTCCGCTGCAAAAGTTGCCCAAAGATTTCATTGACATTCATTTCGCCTTCTCACGTGAACAAGGTCAACCCAAACGCTATGTGCAAGATTTGGTGCGCGAGCGCGCCGCCGACATTGCCGCCTTGCTCAAAGACTCCAACACCTACATTTATGTGTGTGGTTTGAAGAGCATGGAAGAAGGAGTGGTGCTGGCGCTGCGTGACGTGGTGACCCAAGCCGGTTTGAGCTGGGACAGCATTGGCAAGTCCCTCAAACAAGAAGGACGTTTGCACCTGGAGACCTATTGATGGCGAACGCATTTCAAACCCTCGTGGTGTCACAGCGAGGGGCAGGGGTGGCGCAGATCACCATGTCTCGCCCCCAGGTGTTCAATGCCTTTGACGAAGTGATGATTGGGGAGCTCGATGCCGCGTTCACCCAACTCAGCCAAGACCCCCACGTGCGCGTGATCGTGTTGGCCGGCGAAGGCAAACACTTCAGCGCTGGTGCCGACTTGCAATGGATGCAGCGTGCCAGCGTCGCCACCTTGGAATGGAACCTGGCAGACGCGCGTCGTTTTGCCGGCATGTTGCACCGCATCGCCACCTGCAGCAAACCCACCGTGGCGCGCGTGCAAGGTGCGGCGTTGGGCGGTGGTGTGGGCCTGACCTGCGCTTGCGACATGGCGGTCGCCGCTGACAACGCCAACTTCGCAGTGAGCGAGGCCAAGTTTGGCATCTTGCCCGCCGTGATTGGCCCGTATGTGGTCAACGCTGTGGGCAAACGCCAAGCGCGCTATTTGGCTTTGACCACCAGCCGCATCGATGCGCAGACCGCGCTGTCGATGGGCATGGTGCAACGCGTGGTGACACTGGACGCCTTGGATGCCGAGGTCGACCGCGTGGTGACTGAGCTGGTGGCCGGCGGCCCCGGTGCACAACAAGAAATCAAACACCTGATGGACCAACTCAGCGTGGCGCTCATCAGCGACGAGGTGCGTGAGCTGACCGCCAGCACCATTGCCCGTGTGCGTGGGACCGATGAAGCACGCGAAGGCTTTGCTGCCTTCTTGGGTAAACGCCACGCCAACTGGATTCCACAATGAGTCAACCCGCTTTGAATCAAGCGCCTGTGCTGGTCGTCGGCGCGGGCATCATGGGCATGGGCATTGCCCAAGTGGCAGCGCAAGCCGGTCATGCGGTGTGTGTGTACGACACGCGCCCCGACGCGGCAGCGGCAGCCAAAGACAAACTCGCCAGCAGTCTGTCGGCCTTGGTGACCAAAGGCAAGATGACCGCCGAAGCGGTGCAAGCCTTGTTGCAGCGCATCACCCCCGTGGCGCATTTGCGCGATGCGGCGCATGTGACCTTGGTGGTGGAAGCCATCGTCGAGAACTTGCCAGTCAAACGCACCTTGTTTCAAGAGCTGGAAGGCTTGGTGGGTGACGACTGCATTTTGGCCACCAACACCTCGTCGTTGTCGGTGACAGCGATTGCCAATGGTTTGAAGCATCCCGCCCGTTTGGTGGGCATGCACTTTTTCAACCCCGTGCCTTTGATGAAGTTGGTCGAAGTGGTGTCGGGTTTGCAAACCGATGCCCAGGTGGCGAAAGCTATTTTTGACTTGGCCGAGCGCTGGGGTAAAACGGCGGTGCACGCCCGTTCCACGCCTGGCTTCATCGTCAACCGCATTGCCCGTCCTTATTACGCCGAGACACTGGCCTTGTTGCAAGAACAAGCGGCAGCGCCGGCACAAATGGACGCGTTGTTGCGTGCGGCCGGTTTCCGCATGGGGCCCTGTGAGTTGATGGATTTGATTGGCCATGACACCAACTTTTCGGTGACGCAATCGGTGTTTGAAGCCAATTTCTTCGACCGCCGTTTCACGCCCAGCTTGGTGCAGCGCGAACTGGTGGATGGTGGTTTGTTGGGGCGCAAAAGTGGCCAAGGTTTTTATGTGTATCCC
>JBPCSU010000168.1:0-13164 GCA_051006815.1 Limnohabitans sp. | reverse complement strand
CAAACGTCGGCCCAACGCGCCGCCGGGGTGAGAGCGGGCAAAGTCTTCGGCACGAAACCCGCGCGCATACAGCAACGCCACGGCCAACGCATCGCCCATGGCCATTTGCGCGGTGGTGCTGGCCGTCGGCGCCAGGTTGAGTGGACAGGCTTCCTTCAACACGCCGGTGTTCAACACCATGTCGGCATGTTGTGCCAATGTCGATTCGCTGCCGCCCGTGAGTGCGACCAAGGGTACGCCTTGACGCTTCAGAACGGGAAGGATGGCCGCAAGTTCATCGCTCTCGCCGCTGTTGGAAATGGCAATCACCAAGTCGGTGTCTTTGACCATGCCCAAGTCGCCATGGCTGGCTTCCGCGGGGTGGACAAACATGGCCGGGGTGCCGGTAGAGGCCAAGGTGGCGGAGATCTTGCGTCCCACGTGGCCGCTTTTACCCATGCCCATGACCACCACGCGACCACGAACTTTCAAAATCGCACGCACGGCCTGCACAAACGTTGGCGAGAGATGTGTACGCAAATGGCGCACGGCATCAGCTTCGATGTCCAACGTGTCATGTGCCAACTGCAAAATGCGTTGATCGTCCAGAGCTTGGTTCATCTCGGCAGGTGCGTGGATAGAGGTCATGTACAGATTTTAGGTTGGGCTTATTTGCCAATGCAAAAGCTTGAGAAGATGACGCCCAACAAATCGTCAGGCGTGAACTCCCCGGTGATGGTGTTCAAAGCGTTCTGACTCAGGCGCAACTCTTCGGCCAACAAGTCCAGTGCGGGCACCCGCGCCTGCAGACTTGCAGTGGCCTGCATCAAGTGGGCATCCACGTCGTGGAGGGCTTGCACATGCCTTTCGCGCGCCATGAACATTCCCTCAGCCCCGCCACCTTGCCACCCCACCACGCGCAGCAAGGCTTGGCGTAAAGCGGGCAGGCCGTCACCGGTTTTGGCAGACAACGTCAGATGCACTTCTTGTGTTTGGCTCGTGGGCGTCGCTGCCTGAGTCGCTTGGGCGTTCTGGGCATCGGCTTTGTTCCACACGTGCAGCACTGGGACATGTGTGTGTAGCTTAGATTTGAGGTTTTCTTCAATTTGCGCGTCGGCGTTGGCATACGCCACCTCGTCCTTGCGCGTCAGGTCGTGCAAAAACAGCACCGCATCCGCTTGGGCAATTTGGTCCCACGCACGTGCGATACCGATGCGCTCGACCTCGTCCACATCCGGGTGGTCACGCAACCCGGCGGTGTCGATCACATGCAGTGGCACGCCTTCAATTTGTATGGTTTGTTGCACCACATCTCGTGTGGTGCCGGCAATGGGCGTGACGATGGCGAGCTCCGCGCCCGCCAGCGCATTCAACAACGAGCTTTTGCCAGCATTGGGCTGCCCGGCAATCACCACCCGAATGCCTTCACGCAGCAACGCGCCTTGTCGGGTTTGGTCCATCACACGCGCGAGGTTGTGTTGCAAACGTGTGAGCTGCCCCTGTGCATCCGCTTGTTTCAAAAAGTCAATGTCTTCTTCTGGAAAGTCCAACGTTGCTTCGACCAGCATGCGCAAGTGAATCAACGCGTCACGCAATTGGTGAATTTCATTGGAAAACGCACCCGCCAAAGAACGGCTCGCGCCGCGTGCGGCCGCTTCGGTGCTGGCATCTCTCAAATCGGCCACGGCTTCGGCCTGTGCCAAATCCAGCTTGTGGTTCAAAAATGCACGCCGCGTGAATTCACCGGGTTGCGCCAAACGCAAGGCACCGAGCAAGGGTTTGTTGTCAGCGCCCAAAGACGCGGCCACGCGCATGCAACGCGCCACGATCAGCTGCAGCACCACCGGTCCGCCATGCGCTTGCAGTTCTAAAACATCCTCGCCGGTGTAGCTATGGGGCCCCGGGAAATGGAGCGCCAACACATGGTCGATCGGAACCCCCACCTCGTCCATCAGTGGCAAATACGTAGCCTCGCGAGGTTTAAGTTCGCGCCCACACACCGCAGCGACCCATGCACTTAGCTTTTTTCCACTGACGCGCACAATCCCCACGGCGCCCCGACCAGGCGCGGTGGCAATGGCAATGATGGGGGCGTCGTGTTGTGCAAGCATGGCGAGATTGTCCAGAAAAAAACCCGCCAACCGATCAAGGAGGCGGGCTTTCAAATGTTCTTAGGTCAGATCAGAACTTTGGCAAGTTGAACTGAGGGGGCACACCCATTCGAACGTTGATGAGCCACTGCTGGGCAATCGACAACACGTTGTTGGTGATCCAGTACAGCACCAAGCCGGCAGGGAAGAAGAAGAACATCACGCTGAAAGCCAGCGGCATGATCCACATCATCTTGGCCTGCATGGGGTCTGGTGGCGCGGGGTTCAACGCGGTTTGCAGCAAGGTGGTGAGCGTCATCACCAAGGGCAAGATGAAATAAGGATCAGGCGCCGACAAGTCGTGAATCCAACCCACCCAAGGGGCGTTGCGAATTTCGACCGTGGACAACAACACCCAGTACAACGCAATGAAGACAGGAATTTGAATCGCGATCGGCAAGCAGCCCCCCATGGGGTTCACTTTTTCTTCGCGGTAAATCTTCATCATCTCCATTTGCATTTGTTGCGGGTTGTCTTTCAGACGTTCGCGCATCTCCATGATTTTTGGATTGATGGCTTTCATTTTGGCCATGCTTTGGTAAGCGTGGGCATTCAACCAATAGAAACCCGCCTTGAGCAACACCACCAAGGCCACGATGGACCAACCCCAGTTTTTCAAGATGCTGTTAAGTTGGTCGAGCAGCCAAAACAAAGGTTTGGCCAAAATGGTCAACCATCCGTAGTCTTTGACCAACTCCAAGCCTGGGTAAAGCGCTTCGAGTTTGTTTTCTTCTTGGGGGCCCGCGAAGAAGGTGGCATTCACGCTGTGGGCTTGGCCCGCTTTGATTGTCTCCAACGGCGCAATCAAGGTGGCGCGGTAGCAGCAATCGGCCATGTTGGAACCAATGTCCACGGCATCCATCGAGATGTTACGGTTCATGCCGTCAGGCAGGATCCAGGCGCTCGCAAAGTAGTGCTGCACCATGGCGATGTAGCCGGTTGACGATTGCTTTTCGATGTCAAATTTTTTCTTCTTGATGTCCGCGAATTCCACTTTTTGGTATTTTTTAGCATCGGTGTAAACCGCAGGCCCAGTGAAAGTGGAATAGAAAGAGGACTCACCCGCTAGCTTGTTGCCATCGCGTACCAACTGGAAATACAACTGGGGCGTGATGTCCTGCGTGCTGGTGTTGACGATGTCGTGTTTGACCGCCATGTCATACGCGCCGCGTTTCACGGTGTAGGTCTTCACCAGCTTCACGCCGTTTTGTGTCGCCGATTCAAACGTGATCGACAACTCGTTCGCGCCCTCTTTGAGCTTGCGCACACCGGGGCGTACCGCCATCGCCGTTTTGTGTGTGGGCAGCAGGACGCCAGGAACGCTCGAGATCAAGCCAGTTTGTGCGGTGTAGATGCGATCTTTGCTGTCGTCCAACAACACCACGTTGCTGCCTGGTTTGTGCTCGTCCACGTGGTTCAAAAACTCCACGCGTGACAAGGTTCCCCCCTCTGTGTCAAAACTGAGCTTGAGCACATCGGTTTCCACCTCCACCCACTCTTTGTTGGCGGAGCGCGCTTCCACCACAGGCACCGTGGCTGGATTGGACGGCACAACCGCTGCGGGCACGCCCATAGGCTGTGGCACGGCAGATGCTGCATCCGTCGCTAATTTCGCTTGTTGCGCAGGCGTTGGGAAAAACGTGGCTTTGTTGCCGTTGTGAACTTGCCATTGGTCCCAGAGAAGAACCATGGAAAAGCCAAAGATCACCCACAAGATGGTGCGGCGAATGTCATTCATGAAGTTTTCTTTCCAGAGTTGGAAGCAGTCAAAGAAGTAAACAGGGTGGATGGCACAGGATCATGCCCGCCCACACACCAAGGATGACAACGCGCCAACCGGCGCAAAGTCAAATAGCCACCGCGCGCAGCACCATGACGCGTGAGGGCTTCTAACGCATACATCGAGCACGTGGGTTCAAATCGACACGACGATCCCAGCCAAGGACTGAGAAGCAATCGGTAGCCTCGCACCAAGGTAACCAAAAAAGATTGCATCACGCGAGACCGCCCTTGCCAAACAGTTGCTTCAACTCCGCACGAACCGTTTGCTTCAGCGCCGCCGAAGACGCACTGACAAATGTTTGCACGGGGAACGCGGCGCGTAAACGAACCACATAAGCAGTTGGCAGCAATGTTTTTTCAAATTCATGCGCAACCGCATGGATCTGACGTCGGATTAAATTACGCGTGACCGCGCGCTTGGCCCAACGCTTGGGCGTCAACGCACCCATTTTCAAAACGCCCTCAACAAACAGGGCCGGGGCTTTTTCAAACCCAGACCCTGTAGAGGCTTTCGAAGCCGGCTGCCACTGGTGCAACACAAAGTGTGGCGTACGAGAGACCGATCCTGCCGTCATGACGGCCTGAAATTCTGACCACTGCTTCAGACGTTCCACGGCGCTGGGGTCGCGGGCCTGTTCAGCGGTCAAAAATTAGACAGCCAGACGCTTACGACCCTTGGCGCGACGTGCATTGATCACTGCGCGGCCACCGCGAGTTTTCATGCGAACCAAGAAGCCATGGGTACGGGCACGACGGGTTTTAGAAGGCTGATAAGTGCGTTTCATGATTTTTCCAAAAAGCTAAGCCCTGTGTGATCAGGGAAACCAATGATTATCTCAAAGTTTTAGGGTACTTGCAGACTTTTATCCACACTCTTTGAAACGCCGCTTTTGAAAAAGTCTTTCTACTTTCCTCGCCCTGTGGATAATTTTTTGATAAAGTGCCCTCCTGTCTGCTTTTTTAAGACAGCTATCCACAGAAAAATACCTCATGATTCAGGGTCTTCCTCCTTCTGCCACCGATGGCCAATCGCTCCCCTCGGGCGATGGCTTGTGGCAGGCTTGCGTCGATCAATTGGCACAGGAACTACCTGAACAACAGTTCAACACGTGGATCAAACCGCTGGTTGCCAATGTCGCTGACGACCTGACCAAGGTTGTTATTTTGGTGGGAAATCGCTTCAAATTAGATTGGATTCGCGCTCAATATGCCAATCGAATTGCGGGTCTTCTGCAACACCTCCACGGCCATCCGATTCAAGTTGAGTTAGCGATCACTCCTAAAGAAACCCCAGTAAAGATAAAGCCTGTTTCTTTTTCACAAGAGCTTGAGTCTTTGCCAGAAAGCTTTGTGGGACTCGAGGAAGGCATACCCAGTGGCCCGCGTACACGGCTGAACACAGCACTGACGTTTGACACACTGGTCGAAGGAACGGCGAACCGAATGGCCCGTGCTGCGGCCATGCATGTCGCCACCATGCCGGGACAGTTGTACAACCCTTTGTTTATTTATGGGGGCGTTGGTTTGGGCAAGACCCACTTGATGCATGCGGTGGGTAACAAGCTCTTGGCTGAGCGTCCAGAAGCCAAAGTTCTCTACATCCATGCAGAGCAATTTGTTTCAGATGTGGTTAAAGCCTATCAGCGCAAGACCTTCGATGAATTCAAAGAGCGTTACCACTCGCTCGACTTGCTTTTGATTGACGATGTGCAGTTCTTTGCAAACAAAGAACGCACCCAAGAAGAGTTTTTCAATGCTTTTGAGGCCTTGCTCGCCAAAAAATCACACATTGTGATGACCAGCGACACCTATCCCAAGGTCTTGACCGATATCCATGAACGTTTGGTTTCACGCTTTGATGCTGGATTGACCGTCGCTATCGAGCCTCCTGAGCTTGAAATGCGGGTGGCGATTTTGATCAGTAAATCGCGTACCGAGGGCTCAGAGATGCCTGAAGAAGTAGCCTTCTTTGTGGCTAAAAATGTGCGTTCCAACGTGCGTGAGCTAGAAGGCGCATTGCGCAAAATTTTGGCGTATTCGCGCTTCAATCAGAAAGAAATTTCGATTCAGTTGGCACGCGATGCGCTGCGCGACTTGCTCTCCATACAGAACCGTCAAATTTCAGTAGAAAACATCCAAAAAACCGTTGCTGACTATTACAAGATCAAAGTAGCGGACATGTACTCTAAGAAGCGCCCCGCCTCTATCGCCAGACCACGCCAAATTGCCATGTATTTGGCGAAAGAGTTGACACAAAAAAGCTTGCCCGAAATTGGTGAGCTGTTTGGTGGACGAGATCACACCACCGTTTTGCATGCCGTACGAAAAATTGCTGCAGAACGCCAACAAATGGCAGACCTCAACCAACAACTTCATGTTCTAGAGCAAACACTCAAGGGCTAAAAAAAGAAAAAGAACAACCTTGTGGGTAGTTTCTGAATAACACCAGAGTTATCCACAGAAAAGTAGGAAAGTTAAAGTTATCCAGATTTCAAGAGCACTTCAAAAGCGCATTTGCCAACACCTTTCAAAGGCACTCAAGTGCTTGAAAAAAAAGAGGAAAATGCGGTTGTCCACAGAAAACTGCTTTGCTTAACTACTACTACTAATTTAAATAAAGAAAACAAGAGGAAGAGATGATCGTACTGAAGGCCACTCAAGACAAAGTTTTGTCGGTTCTGCAATCTGTTGCAGGCATCGTTGAACGTCGCCACACATTGCCTATCTTGGCCAATGTATTGATTCGCAAAACAGGGAGTGCCTTGCAACTGACAACCAGTGATTTGGAAATCCAAATCCGCACCACTGCCGAGTTGGATGGCGATGCTGGCAACTTCACCACCACAGTTGGTGCGCGCAAGTTAATTGATATTCTGCGCACCATGCCTTCTGACCAAACAGTGAGTTTGGAATCAAATCAAAACAAACTGATTTTGAAAGGTGGCAAAAGCCGCTTCACTTTGCAAAGCTTGCCCGCTGAAGATTTTCCGTTGGTACAAGAAGCTGCCAACTTTGGTCCTTCGTTCAGCGTGCCACAAAAAACGCTCAAAGAGTTGTTGCACCAAGTGTCGTTCGCCATGGCTGTGCATGACATCCGTTACTACTTGAACGGTATTTTGTTTGTGGCGGAAGGTAAGCAGCTCAGTTTGGTGGCTACTGATGGCCACCGTTTGGCTTTTGCTTCTTCGACTCTGGATGTTGAAGTACCTCGCCAAGAAGTCATCTTGCCGCGCAAAACAGTGTTGGAAATGCAGCGCCTGTTGAGTGACAAAGAGGGCGCGATTGAAATGCAATTTGCAGGCAACCAAGCCAAGTTCACTTTTGATGGCATGGAGTTCGTGACGAAGTTGGTGGAAGGTAAATTCCCAGACTACAACCGCGTGATTCCCAAAAACCACAAGAACACCATCACCTTGGGTCGTACCGCTTTGCTGGCTACGCTGCAACGCACGGCCATTTTGACCAGTGAGAAATTCAAAGGTGTACGTTTGAATTTGGAACCTGGTGTGTTGCGTGTAGCTTCTAGCAATGCGGAACAAGAAGAGGCTGTCGACGAACTTGAGATTGATTACAACGGTGATGCCATTGAAATTGGTTTCAACGTGACGTATTTGATTGATGCCTTGACCAACATGGACCAAGACATGGTGCAAGTGGATCTGGCAGATTCAAACAGTTCTGCGCTCATCACCATTCCCGAAAACACCACCTTCAAATATGTGGTGATGCCAATGCGTATCTAACGCATTGCTGTTCTACTTTTTACCGATTGAATTCGTGAGGTGCTTGTGCCTCACGCACGAAGACTTGCTATGACCGAACCTACTCAAACTTCTGAAACCCCCGTGACACCGCCAGCCGGTGAAGGCTATGGTGAGGGCTCCATTCAAATTTTGGAAGGTCTTGAGGCCGTTCGTAAGCGTCCTGGTATGTACATCGGAGATACCTCTGATGGCACCGGTTTGCACCACTTGGTGTTTGAGGTGGTAGATAACTCGATTGACGAGGCCCTCGCTGGGCATTGCGACGACATTGTGGTCACCATTCACAGTGACAACTCGATCAGCGTCACCGACAACGGCCGTGGCATTCCCACAGGTGTGAAGATGGATGACAAGCATGAACCCAAGCGTTCTGCTGCTGAAATTGCTTTGACCGAGTTGCACGCAGGTGGCAAATTCAACCAAAACAGCTACAAGGTATCAGGTGGTTTGCACGGTGTGGGTGTGTCTTGTGTGAATGCTTTGTCGAAGTCTTTGCGCTTGGTGGTTCGTCGCGAAGGCAAGGTTCACACCTTGGAGTTTTCCAAAGGTTTTGTACAAAACCGTTTGATTGAAGTGGTCGATGGCGTTGAAGTCTCGCCCATGCGCGTTACCGGAGAAACAGAAAAACGCGGGACCGAAGTTCACTTCTTGCCTGACACAGAAATCTTCCAACAAAACAACGATTTCCATTACGAGATTTTGAGCAAGCGTTTGCGTGAACTCAGCTTCTTGAACAACGGTGTACGTATTCGCTTGAAAGACGAACGCACAGGCAAAGAAGACGATTTTTCGGGTGCGGGTGGCGTGAAAGGTTTCGTGGACTTCATCAACTCGGGCAAAAAGGTGCTGCACCCCAATGCGTTCTATGCAGAAGGTGAGCGCCCAGCAGACACGTACGGTGGTATTCCTGGCACCAGCATTGGTGTGGAAGTGTCCATGCAGTGGAACGATGGTTACAACGAGAGCGTGCTGTGCTTTACCAACAACATTCCTCAGCGTGACGGCGGCACGCACTTGACGGGTTTGCGCGCAGCCATGACGCGGGTGATCAACAAATACATCGAAGAAAACGAATTCGCCAAGAAAGCCAAAGTGGAAGTGTCGGGTGACGACATGCGCGAAGGCTTGTGTTGTGTGTTGTCTGTCAAAGTGCCTGAACCTAAGTTCAGCAGCCAAACCAAAGACAAACTGGTGTCGAGCGAGGTGCGTGCACCTGTGGAAGACATCGTGGCTAAAACTTTGACGGACTATTTGCAAGAACGTCCTAACGACGCCAAGATCATTTGCGGCAAGATCGTAGAAGCCGCACGCGCCCGTGAAGCTGCGCGCAAAGCCCGTGAAATGACACGCCGCAAAGGGGTGTTGGATGGCATGGGGTTGCCAGGCAAATTGGCAGACTGCCAAGAAAAAGATCCCTCGTTGTGCGAAATCTACATCGTGGAGGGCGACTCCGCGGGGGGTTCGGCCAAACAAGGTCGCGACCGTAAATTCCAAGCCATCTTGCCCTTGCGCGGCAAGATCTTGAACGTTGAAAAAGCACGCTACGAAAAGCTGCTCACCAGCAATGAAATTCTGACGCTCATCACAGCCTTAGGGGCGGGCATTGGCAAAGCCAGTGCGGAATCTGGCAAGTCAGCCACCGATGATTTCAACGTGGATAAATTGCGTTACCACCGCATCATCATCATGACCGACGCCGACGTTGACGGTGCCCACATTCGCACGCTGTTGTTGACCTTCTTCTATCGCCAAATGCCCGAATTGGTGGAACGCGGTCACATCTACATTGCGCAACCGCCGTTGTACAAAGTGAAAGCTGGTAAAGAAGAGCTGTACCTCAAAGATGCGTCGGCCTTGGATGGTTTCTTGTTGCGTATCGCGTTGAAAGACGCGAGCATCACAACAGGTGGCGCCAATTCACAAACCTTGAGTGGCGAGACCTTGGGCGAGTTGGCACGCAAGCACCAAGTGGCAGAAGCCGTGATTGCACGCTTGAGTGGCTTCATGGACATGGAAGCCTTGCGCGCGATGGCCGATGGTGTGGCCGTCAATTTGGACACCGTCGCTGACGCCGAAAAATCAGCCATTGCCATGCAAGAAAAATTGCGTGAATTGGGCAGTGGCTCCGAAGCTTCAGGCGAGTTTGATGTGCGAACTGACAAACCCATTTTGCGCATCAGCCGTCGCCACCACGGCAACGTCAAGAGCAGTGTGATCACACAAGACTTTGTGCACGGCGCAGACTATGCGGCCTTGGCAGAAGCCGCGCAAACCTTCCGTGGTTTGTTGGGCGACGGCGCCAAGGTGCACCGCGGTGAAGGCGAGAAGGCCAAAGAAGAAAAGGTCTCCGATTTCCGCCAGGCTATGAAGTGGTTGATTGGCCAAGCCGAGAACGCCACAGCACGCCAGCGCTACAAAGGCTTGGGTGAAATGAACCCAGAGCAACTTTGGGAAACCACCATGGACCCGAATGTGCGTCGCCTCTTGCGCGTACAAATTGACGATGCCATCGAAGCCGATCGTGTCTTCACCATGTTGATGGGCGATGAGGTGGAGCCCCGTCGCAACTTCATCGAACACAACGCCTTGCGCGCGGCAAACATCGACGTTTAACGCGGCTTGCCTGCGTGGTCCATCATCATGGACGGGCCACGCAAGGTTTCGGCGTCAAACACTTTTTGTTGTTCGGCACTGAGGTGGTTGTAAAACGTGCGGGTGGCCTCGTCGCGTTGCTTCATATGCGTGGCCATGGCTTTGCTGTTTGCTTCGTGTAGTGCTTGCATTTTGTCGAGGCGCTCAGGGGTGCTCAACTTGGCCAGCGCTTCGCGTTCCAATGGCTCTCCCATAGGTTTGCTAGGCGGTTGCATGCCTTGTACAAAGGCTGCCCAAGCAGGCTCTTGCGCAGGTGCCAGATGCAGCTTGGCTTTCAATTCGGCTTGACGTTTTTCGATCTGCTTGGCCATGCGATCGTGCATGCGGTCACTGTCGTGATGCATGCCCATGTTGCCCATCATGGGCTGGGCTTGTGCGGGCGCTACCGCTACCAAGGCCGATCCAGCCAACAAAACAGAAAGCGCCAAACGGGTTGAGTTCAAACGGGTCATCAGAGTTCCTTGAAATCAGCGACGAGATGTCGCTGTCAAGGGGTTACTGTGAACGGTCTGTGTGTCGTGTCTGTGCGCTCTTGCACAAGTTTCGTAAAGTTTTGTGAGGGGTGTTGGCCGATTTAGCCCATCAACCCCGCACGAAAATCGTCAACCGCCTGAACCAATTCCTCGGGTGTGTTCATCACGAAGGGTCCATATTGCGCGATCGGTTCATTCAGTGGGCGGCCTGCAATCACGATGGCGCGGGTGTTGGCTTGGGCGCGCACGACCAAGCGTTCTCCGTCGTTATTTAGCACTGCCATGCGCTTGATGGGCACGGTGGTGGTTTGTGCGCCGTGTATCACGTCGAGCCCGCCCCGGTACACATACACAAACGCGTTGTGTGTGTGGGGGAGCGCCTGCTCAAACGTCATGCCATCGATGGCTGGGAATTGCACATCCAAATAAAACGGCTCGGTGTGCTCGCGCTGCATCGCGCCATCGATGCCGTGTGAATGGCCCGCAATCACACGCACCAACACACCGTTGGGGGTGGTGACTTCGGGAATGTCTTCGCTCTGAATGTCGCGATACCAAGGCTCGCAGAGTTTGTTTTTGGCGGGCAAGTTGAGCCAAAGCTGAAAACCCTCCATCACGCCTTCTTCTTGTTCGGGCATCTCGCTGTGTGTCAGGCCTCGGCCTGCGGTCATCCATTGCACGCCACCGTTTTGCAACAAACCTTCGTGGCCGCCACTGTCTTTGTGGCGCATGCGACCCGCAATCATGTAGGTCACGGTTTCGAACCCGCGATGCGGGTGGTTCGGAAAGCCCGCAATGTAGTCGCCGGGGTTGTCGCTGCCAAAGGCATCGAGCATCAAAAAGGGGTCCAAGCGTTCTTGTAGTTCGTGGCTCAACACACGCGTCAAGCGAACGCCTGCGCCATCTTGCGTGTCTTGGCCCTGAACCAAACGTTCGACGCTACGGCCTCGAGAGACGGGACTCATGCGACTTGGTAGCCTTCGTCGGCAATGGCGTGGGCAATGTCTTCGCGCGACTTGTTGCTGTGCACATCGACTTTGCCTGAGCTGCGGTCGATCTCCACTTTGGCTTCGGGGTCTAAACGTGCAATCGCTTTTTTAACCGCCATTTCGCAATGACCGCAGGTCATGCCCTGAACTTGAAAGGTGTTCTCCATGATTGACTCCTTCGAAAGATGTAACCTTACCTTATGTCTGAATTGTCCTGCGATATTGGTATTGGTGGAATGACCTGTGCGTCGTGCGTGGCCCGTGTGGAGCGTGCGATCGCCAAACTGCCCGGCGTTGAATCGGTCAGCGTGAACCTCGCCACCGAGTCGGCGCGCGTCACCTGGGCGTCTTTGCAACCGCCCGAACTCGAACAAACGCAACAAGCGCGCTTGCGTCGCGCGGTGCGTGACGCGGGTTACGAACCATTGGTGGCAGAACATTTGGAATTAGCCCCTGCAGGCGCATGGGCTGGTTTTGGGCCCGTGGCCTTGGGCCTCTTGTTCAGCACGCCTTTGGTGTTGCCCATGCTCGGCGACGCCTTGGGCCAGCACTGGATGCTGCCGGCGCTGTGGCAGTTTGTGTTGGCAACGCCTGTTCAGTTTGTGCTGGGCGCTCGCTTTTACAAAGCCGGGTGGCACGCGCTCATGGCCGGCAGCGGCAACATGGATTTGTTGGTGGCCTTAGGCACCACAGCGGGGTGGGCGTTGTCGGTTTGGCTGTGGCTCACGGCAGCCGCCGGCCACATGGCGCATTTGTATTTCGAGGGCTCCGTGGTGGTCATCACGCTGGTGTTGCTGGGCAAATGGCTTGAGGCGCGCGCCAAGCGTCAAACCACCGATGCCATTCGGGCGCTGCATGCGTTGCGTCCCGCCCGTGCCCGGGTGATCACCGTCGACGGCGAGGTGGAGATTCCGATTGAAGAGCTGCTGCTGGGGGACCGATTGGTGGTGTTGCCCGGGGAACGCTTTGCCGCCGACGGGGTGGTGCTCGAAGGCGAGACCCAGGTGGACGAAGCCATGTTGACGGGTGAGCCCTTGCCCGTTCACAAATCTGCGGACGCGCACGTGACGGGCGGCAGCATCAATGGCGAAGGGCGTGTGGTGGTGCGGGTGACGGCGACCGGAACGGCGACAGTGTTGGCCAACATCATCCGTTTGGTGGAGGACGCACAGGCGGCCAAAGCCCCGATACAACGCTTGGTCGACCAAGTGTCTGCTGTGTTTGTGCCCGTGGTGTTGGTGTTGGCCTTGTTCACGTTGTTGGCGTGGTGGTTCACGGGACATTCGTTAGAGGTGTCCCTCATTCATTGTGTGGCGGTGTTTGTCATCGCCTGTCCGTGTGCGTTGGGCTTGGCCACGCCGGCCGCCATCATGGC
>JBPCSU010000167.1:0-15589 GCA_051006815.1 Limnohabitans sp. | reverse complement strand
CTTTCATTGACATCACGCCAGGCCACCACGATGCCCCACCAACCTGGTGAGGTCAGCGCGAACACGGCGGCATCGCCTTCGGGCAATTGCGTGTCCAAACTTTGCTGCAGTTGCGCTGAATCCCAAACAGCCAGTTCGCTGCGCAGACAAGGGGCCGCGGCGCAGTCTGGGCCGAGTGCTGTGGCGTGGCTGCCCCAGCTTTTGGCGTACCCCGCACTTTGTGGCGCATTGAGACGCATGAGTTCAGCCAAGTCGTCTGCGATGCCGAAGGCCACCGAGCGCATCAGTTGTTGGCGTTGTGCGACCAGTGCTTGCTGGTGCAGCCACAGCAGACCCAGCAAGCCAAAGGCCAAGATCACCAGAGCGACCAAGGCTTCGAGCAGCGCAAACCCTTTGGGTGCGTTCAGCTGCATGTGTCCCCCGACTGCCAACGCACACGGCTGGCGCTGTTGATGCATAACGTCATGGCGACGTTGAATGTGTTCTGTCGCGACTGAATGACCCAACGTTCCCCCACCGTGCCCAAGTCGCCTCGCGTGCTGATGTCCAGGGGCACTGACTTGCCAAACGTCACCTTCAACGGTGTGTCCAGGGCGGTGGTTTGCAACACCGTGTGGCTGGCTTTGAGGTTGAGTTGCCAGCCACAGCTCCAGTCGTTGTCCGCCGAGCTTGCCCATGCACACCCCGACAAGCGTGACAGTTGCAAGGCTTCGCCCTGTTGCAGTGCGCGCACGCGGGCGCTTTGCAAGTCGGTGATGAGTTGGTCGCGCGCGGCGTCGACCCGACGGGCCTCTTGGGTGCGCTGCCACAGCGGTGTGGCGAAGGTTGCCAGACTAGCCAGCAACGCCAAGCACACCAGCAGCTCAACCAAGCTGAAGCCTGGGTCGTGGGTGTGTGAGGGCATGAAAAAACCTAGCGATTGCATGCTGCAAATGCTAGGTTCGGTGCGCTTTTCAGCGCAGGATCACGACTCGAAAATTACTTGCGAACTTCGTCCACCAAGCTCTTGAAATCGTCGATGTCTTCGAAACTGCGGTACACACTGGCAAAGCGGATGTAGGCCACTTTGTCGAGCTTTTTGAGTTCACGCATGACCAATTCTCCAATGCGGGTGGAGGGCACTTCACGTTGCCCCAAGGCCAAGAGCTTTTCTTCAATGCGTTCAATCGCGTTGTCCACTTGCTCGGTGCTCACCGGACGTTTGCGCAAAGCGAGCCCCATCGATTCCAAAAGTTTTTGGCGTTTGTATTCAATGCGACGACCGTCTTTTTTGACGATGTTGGGAAAGCTCACATCGGGACGTTCGTAGGTGGTGTAGCGCTTTTCACAGGCGCCACATTGACGACGACGACGAATGGAGTCGCCGTCTTCGGACATACGGGTTTCAACGACTTGGGTTTCTAGGTGACCGCAGAAGGGACATTTCATTTGTTGTGCTCTCTTTTGCTTTCTGGTTTGCGTTGCTTTTGTGTGGTTTTTTGGCTGGGCTCGCTGAGGGCATTGGGTATTGGCCGCTTCCTCATGCTGGGGTACCAGAAATCGTCAGCGGCCAATACCCAACACCCTCAGTCTGCGACAGGCTTTGCTTCGCTCGCACACTTCAGTCGAAACGAGAAGGCGACAAAGTTGCAACGCAACGAGCGAAGCATTTCAAATTTCACCAGCGCGGGGGATGGGTGCGGCGGGTGATGATTTCTGGCACAGCATGAAGAACCCGCCGTACCCGTCACCCCTGCCTTTTCCGGAGAAAAACCTTCACGAATGAAGCAAAAAAAACGAAGACACCCCCCCCGACACAAAGGACGGGGGTTGATCGCAAGTTACTTGTAAACAGGGAACTTCGATGTCAGTGCATGCACCTTGGCACGTACTGCGGCAATGTTGGCTTCGTCGTGTGGGTTGTCCAACACGTCGGCGATCAGGTTCGCGGTGATGCGTGCTTCTTCGTCTTTGAAACCACGGGTTGTCATCGCGGGGGTACCAATGCGCACACCGCTGGTGACGAAAGGTTTCTCGGGGTCGTTCGGAATCGCGTTCTTGTTGATCGTCATGTGCGCTGCGCCCAAAGCCGCTTCGGCTTCTTTGCCGGTGATCTTCTTCGAACGCAAGTCCACCAACATCACGTGGCTTTGTGAGCCGCCGCTGACGATGCGCAGACCACGTGCAGTGAGTGTTTCCGCCACGATCTTGGCGTTCTTCACCACTTGCTCTTGGTACGCCTTGAACTCGGGCTGCATGGCTTCTTTGAAAGCCACAGCCTTGGCTGCGATGACGTGCATCAGCGGGCCGCCTTGCAGGCCAGGGAAGATGGCGCTGTTGATGGCCTTCTCGTGCTCAGCCTTCATCAAAATGATGCCGCCACGTGGGCCACGCAAGCTCTTGTGGGTGGTTGATGTGACCACGTCTGCATGGGGCACAGGGTTGGGGTACTGGCCTGCGGCAATCAAGCCAGCGTAGTGAGCCATGTCGACCATGAAGATCGCGCCGACTTCTTTGGCGATCTTGGCAAAACGTGCCCAGTCGATGTGCAAGCTGTAGGCCGATGCACCCGCCACGATGAGTTTGGGTTTGTGTTCACGGGCTTTGGCTTCCATCGCTTCGTAGTCGATGGCTTCGTTGCTGTCCAAGCCGTAAGACACCACGTTGAACCATTTGCCCGACATGTTCAAGGCCATGCCGTGGGTCAAGTGACCGCCTTCGGCCAAGCTCATGCCCATGATGGTGTCGCCAGGTTTCAAGAAAGCCAAGAACACGGCTTCGTTGGCAGAGGCGCCGCAATGCGGTTGCACGTTGGCTGCGTCTGCGCCAAAGATTTGTTTGATGCGGTCGATGGCCAGTTGCTCGGCGACGTCCACGTTTTCGCAGCCACCGTAGTAGCGCTTGCCGGGATAGCCTTCGGCGTATTTGTTGGTCAGTTGCGAGCCTTGGGCTTGCATGACGGCGGGCGAGGCGTAGTTCTCGCTGGCGATCAGCTCAATGTGGTGTTCTTGGCGGGCGTTTTCGGCCTGAATGGCGGCCCAGAGTTCGGGATCGGTGTGTTCGATCGTGATGTTGCGGTTGTACATGCTGGCAGTCCTAGAAAAAAGGTGGTGTTGGCTGCCCAGGCGAACGGCAAAACACCTCTTTGAAAAGAGGCTGCACGCTCCCCAGTGGTCATACATCCACGTCAGCGGTACAAGGCAAGCCTTGCACGCCTATCGCCAGTTGCGCGCGGGTAAGAGTTTACCGCGCCTGACGGGGATATTTATTCGTCATCGTCCTTGCCAAAAGGGGTCAAACGTTGGGCTTTTTCCCACAGGCTTTCCAAGCGCGCGGTGGCCGCTTCGGCTGCCGTGGCGGGCGGTGGGGTGATGGGCACTTTCAAGCCTTTGGCCACTTGCTGCAGCCGTGCGTTTTCAGCCAACACTTTGCTGGCATAGCCTTGGTCGTCTTTGAGGTTGCCAGCGCCCACGTAAAGCTTCAGGCCTCCATCCAAACTGCCGGCGCGGGTGATGCATTCCTTGAGCACGTTGACGCCCACGCGCACGTTGGCCACAGGGTCAAACGCGGCGAGAGAGCCGCCAAATCCTTGGTACTTTTGTTCGTGCACCTTGGTCATCACTTGCATCAAACCTTGGGCGCCCACCGAACTTTGGGCGAAGGGGTTGAAGCCAGATTCGACCGCCATGACGGCCAAGATCAAGGTGGGCTCGAGGCCGTTGCTGGGGCCTAAGTCGTAGGCTTCGGTGACCAGCGCGCTCACAGGCTCGGGAGCCACGCGGTATTTGCGGCTGAGCCAATAGGCCAAATTCGCTTGTTGTTTGGGCAGGTCGCGCGGGTTGGTGGCGGTGGCACGGTCCACTGCATCGGCGTCGGTTTCGATGCCCAGTTCGTCGTATTGGCGCTCTTGCAACCAGCTGATCACTTTGGCTTCGGTGATGACGCGCAGATCGGGGCGCACGCTCAGCGCCACGATAAAAAAGAAGAGGGACAGGCCGAGCACGGCCAAGCCGTTATGAGAAATGGCAAAAAAGCCTTGCGCCACATCGGTGGCAAAGGTTCGCAGACCTAGCTTTAATTTAGCGAACGCGGGGATAGACATAAATTTATAAATAAGGAGTAGTCCAAAATTTTAAAGCCTCGGCGACAATGGTGACTAATTGACTGTGAGCCCTACTTGTGACTGATTCTTCTACCAAATCCTTCGACCTCGCCACCCTAGATACCCTGACGGGCGGGGCCTTTGCTGTTTCGACTTCGGGCGAACGTGCCGCACGTTTGCGTGATTGGCTGGCAACCCAGCCCACACTGGAACAACTGCAAGCTGTGTTTGACGAAATGAGCCACCGCGACAAAGGCGCGGCCAAAGTGCTGCGTGAAAAATTGGATGAATTGCGTCGCAGCAAAGACCAAGATGCGTTGATCGTCGAGTGGGCCGCCAAAGGCGAGGCCTTGCGCGACGCGCCGCACATCCATTTGGCCGATGCCCTAGGTTGGCAACGCGAGGCGGCCAAGGCGGGGGCGCCCTTGTCGCGCGAGCCATTGGCGGGCCTCAAAACTGCGTTGGCTGAACGCGTCAAAGCGATTGAAGACTTGCAGCACCAAACCCAGGTGCAGCGCGAAGCCGCGGTGTTGCTGGCGCAACGCATTGAGGTGCTGTCGACCAAGCCTTGGCAAGATGCCTTGGCGCAACGCGAAGCCTTGCATGCCGACCTTGATCGTTGGGTGGCGCAAGCGCAAGCCTTGGCCGCCGATGCCCAATGGCCCAGTGTGGAGGCCAAGTTTGCCCCTGCGTTGCAAACCAGCACGCAGCAAGTGCAAGCGGTTTGGACGGCCTTTAGCGAAGCGCTGGCACTGACCGAGGCTGCGGCCGCGGATGCGGCCGCGCCTTTGCCTGCCGTGCCCGCATGGTCGGACCAAATTCGCGTGGCGCGCGGCGAGGTGTTGCCGCAAGCTGCTGCGCCAGCCCAAGCCACCAAACCTGCTGCGACGGGCGTGGATGCCACGCGCAAAGTCAAGCCCACCGCTGACAAAGCCGTGGTTGATCAAAAGCGCCTCGAGCTGGCCATGCAAGCCGAAGCCTTGTTCAAACCTGCGCCTGTGGCGAAGCCCGCCAAGGTTGAAGCGCCGAAGGCGGAAGAAGTGTTGTCGACACCGCCGGTGACGCCAGACACACCCGCCGTTGCACCTGTTCCCGCAGTTGCGCCTGAGTCCGTGGACGTGGCGCGTGTGCCCGCGATGGGCGGTCGCAAGATGCAAGAGACCTTGCGCAACCTGCGTGAGCAATGGAAAAAAATTGACAAAGAGGCCGCCCCCAATCCTGCACTGTGGAAGCGTTTCGATACCGCGTGCAACCGCGCCCATGAAGTAGTCGACGCCTGGCTGAAAGAAGCCCGTGCGCAAACGGCCGCCCACAAAACCCAGCGCTTGGCCTTGATTGAAGAAGTCAAAGCGTGGACCGCGACGCATGCCCATGGCCCAGATTGGAAAGCGGTGGCGCGTCAGTTGCACCAGTTCGCACAACGCTGGCGCGAGAGCGGTCACTTGAGTGAAAAAATGTTTGCCGAGTTGCAACCCGTTTGGAAGGCTGCGATTCATGCCGCGCACGAACCGTTGGCAGCCGTGCAAAAAGCCAGCCTCACGCGCCGCCAAGCGTTGATTGCCGAAGCGCAAGCCCTGGGCGCTGCGCCCACACTGCGCGTGGATGCCGTCAAAGCCTTGCAACAACGTTGGCAAGAAGAGGCGCATGCGGTGGTACTCGATCGCAAGCAAGAACAAAAGTTGTGGGACGCCTTCCGTCAGCCGATTGACGAAGCGTTTGCACGTAAATCATCGGTACGCGAACAATCGCAAGCTGCGCTGACGCCGCATGACAAAGCGGTGTTGGACGCCGCCAAAGCCTTGGAGTCAGCCACCGCCAAAGGCGATGCCGCAGCCATCCGCGCAGCGATGCAAGCGTTAGAGCAAATTGCGCGCGGGGACGTGGTGGTTGCTGCAGAGACAACCTCTGACGCTTCTCAGGCAACAGAAACCCCAGCCGAAACTCCCACCGAAGCAGCAGATACCCCCGTAGAACCTGCAGCGTCAGAGCCTACGCCTGCGAAACCCAAAGCTGCACCTCGCCCTGTGGTGGCGGTGCGTGGGGATGACCGTCCGGGTCAAAAACGTACCGAAGCTGCGCCCGCTGGACGTGGGCGCGATGGCAAACCCGGTGGGAAATTGGGTGACAAGCCAGGCTTTGGTCGTGACGGCAAGGGGCGTGAGGGTGGACGCGACGGCTTTGCACCGCGTGGCCCACGTTTGGGCGACGCTGCTTTCCGCGCGCAACGCCATGCCTTGGAGTCTGCACAAGACGCTTTGCGTCGTTTGGCTGCACAAGCACACGGTGAGGTGTTGACGCAACTGATGCACGCATGGGAAAAGCGCGACGTGGCCCAACTGCCAGCCGCACAAGCCATTGGCAGCAAGTTAACGCCAGCCCAGCGCACGCAATGGGCGCAAGCCTTGTCGACACAAGCACAAGGTGACACGGTGACCCCGTTGCTGCGTTTGGAGGTGGCGGCTGATTTGCCCACGCCTGCTGCACACATGGATGCACGTCGTGCGCTGCAATTGCAAATGCTGACGCGTCGCCATGACCCATCGCCGCAAATGACGTGGGCCGCTGATGCGGCGCAGGTGTTGGGGGGCGCTTATGACGAAGCGGCTGCGCGTCGTTTGCAGGCCGCACTGAAGGTGTTGCTCAAGCGTTAAGCCGCGTCACTGAGTGGCAAGCGACAAAGCCCCCGCGTGGGGCTTTGTGCGTTTTGACGCATCCAACTGAGCACTTCCAGGCGCGGCGGGTTGGCGCTGGCATCCCAGTCGCTCAGCACCCAGCGGCTGAAGCCTTGGCCTAAATCATGGTCAGCGGGTTTGTGGGTGTGGCCGTGCACCAGCACGGGTGCATGGGCGGCTTGGAGCCAGGCCATGGCTGCTTGTGTGTCAACGTCCGCGTAGTCGGTGTGGCTTTGTTTACGTGCTTCGCTTTGGTTGCGCACACGGCGTGCATAAGCTTGGCGCTCGGTCAGTGGTTGGCTTAAAAACGCAGCTTGCCAGGCTGGCTGGCGCACTTGCGCGCGAAATGCCAGGTAGTCGTGGTCGTCCACGCACAAGGCGTCGCCATGGCTGAGCAAGACGCGCGTGGGCAGGTCCAGCACTGTGGGGTCGTTCAAACCATGCATGCCGGTGGTTTGCAGCAAATCGGATCCCACCAAGAAATCGCGGTTGCCGCACATGAAGTAAACGGGAACACGTTGTGCCGTTGTCTTCAGCACCGCCATGCATTGCAAGGCAAACGGGTCTTGGGTGTCATCACCGACCCATACCTCAAACAAATCGCCCAAGATAAACACCGCATCTGCCGGCGTGTGGGCCATGTGCCGCGCCCACGCGTCAAACGTGGCGGGCGCGTGAGCGTCTAGGTGCAGATCAGAAATGAAGTCGATGCGCTGCCACGCCTCAGGGACTTGCACCTGCGGAACTGGCAAGTGCAGGGGCGGTGGCAGCTGCGTCATGCGAGCTTAGAGCGCGACGGCTTTCTCGATCACGACGTCTTCTTTCGGCACGTCATCGTGGAAACCTTTGCGGCCGGTTTTCACCGCAGCGATCTTGTCGACCACGTCATTGCCGTTCACGACTTTGCCAAACACCGCGTAGCCCCAGCCTTGCATGCTGGGTGCTTTGTGGTTCAAAAAGTCGTTGTCGGCCACGTTGATGAAGAACTGTGCTGTGGCGGAATGAGGGTCTGACGTGCGTGCCATGGCCACGGTGTAGTGGTTGTTTTTGAGGCCGTTGTTGGCTTCGTTTTCAATCGGTGCGTCACATTCTTTTTGGGTCATGCCGGGCTCAAAGCCGCCGCCTTGCACCATGAAGCCAGGAATCACACGGTGAAAAATGGTTTTGTCGTAGTGGCCTTTGTTGACGTAGTGCAAAAAGTTTTCAGTGCACTTGGGGGCTTTTTCAGCATCGAGTTCGAGGGTGATGACGCCGAGGTCCAAGATGTGCAGTTCGACTTGTGGGTTGCTCATGGTGTTTCCTTGTTGAAGTATGGAAAGCCGGCGCGCTCAAAGCACGCTGGCCGATTGAATGACGATGGGTGTGCGCGGCACGTCCGAGGGGAACGGCCCACCAAACCCAGTGGGGGTGCTTTTGATTTTGGTGATGGTGTCCATGCCCGAGACCACTTTGCCAAACACCGTGTAGCCGGGTTGTTGGGGGGAGGGGTCGAGGAAACCGTTGTCCACCACATTGATGAAAAACTGTGCAGTTGCCGAGTTGGGGACGTTGGTGCGTGCCATGGCAATCGTGCCCACCGTGTTGCGTGGGCCGCCTTTGGCCAGTGCTTCGCGACCTTCGTGTTCCACAGGTGGGCGGGTGCGACGTTCGATGTAGCGTTGGTCGTAGCCACCACCTTGGACCATGAAGTTGCCAATCACACGGTGAAAGATGGTGCCGTCGTAGTGTTTGTCGCGCACATATTGCAAAAAGTTGTCAACTGTTTTGGGCGCTTTGTCTGGGTAGACCTCGACCACAAATTCGCCCGCATTGGTGACGAACTTCACGCGTGGGGCCTCTTGCGCCATGGCAAGGGGGCTCAAGCCCATGAGGGCAAAGCCCAAAACGCAAAGGGCGCGACGTGGCAAAGAAAATCGTGTCATGGTTTGTCCTGTGTGAGTGCCAAAGCGGGTTTGAGCCGTTCCAGCTTTTGTGTGAGTCCGCGTTGTTTAGGGTCAAGTGACAAGGCGCGCACATACGCTTGTCGGGCCAGGTTGAGCAAAACGTCGCCCAGGTTTTCTTGCGCCACTGCGTAGTTGGGGTTGGCGCGCAGTGCGGCTTCTAAGAGCGTTTTGGCGCGTGCATAGTCTCCTTGCGCGGCATACAACACGCCTAAGTTGTTGTGCGGCTCGGCCAACTCTGGATATTCTTGGGTCAAATTGAGGTAAACCTGTTGCGCCAACTCGGGTTGACCCAGTTGTTCATACAGGTAGCCCTGCCAAAAACGCATCTGAGGGTCCAGGGGATTGGTCGCCAATGCCTTGTTAACCAGCAGCAACGCTTGTGCGTATTTGGCTTGTCGCAAGAGTTTGCGTACATCGTTGTGCGGCGTGCTGAGAACAATCGGAGCTGTTGATTGACCAGGTTGCCACTCAAGTGCTTCGACGCTTTGTGCATGAGAGGCGCTGGCGACAGTTAGGCTCAAGAGAGCGGCCAAAACAGTGGCGATAGAAAAGAGGTGACGTTTTTTCATGTGCTTTGTATACTGGAGGCATTGTAAAACAGGGGTCTTCGCGATCCTTTGAACCTCTCTCATTACCGGCCCTTTCATGCGGCCACTGACGATTCACTCATGACGCTTCGCATTCACAACACGCTCACGCGTGCGCTGGAAGACTTTTCTCCGCTCGAACCAGGCCATGTTCGCATGTATGTGTGCGGCATGACGGTCTACGACCTGTGCCACTTGGGTCATGCGCGTTCGATGGTGGCGTTTGATGTGGTGCAACGCTGGCTCAAGGCCAGTGGTTACCGCGTGACCTATGTGCGCAATATCACCGACATTGATGACAAGATCATCAAGCGTTCTTTAGAGAACGGCGAAACCGTGCGTCATTTGACTGACCGCATGATTGACGCCTTGCACCAAGACGCCGATGCCCTAGGAATCGAGCGCCCCACGCACGAACCCCGTGCGATGGATTACGTGCCCCAAATGCTCTCGATGATCGGCACCTTGCAAAACAAAGGCTTGGCGTATCAAGCCAGCAATGGCGATGTGAACTACGCAGTGCGTAAGTTTGCAGGCTATGGCAAGTTGTCAGGCAAATCGCTGGACGAATTGCAAGCGGGTGAACGCGTGGCCGTGGACGATGGCAAGCAAGATCCGCTGGATTTTGTGTTGTGGAAATCCGCCAAAGAGAACGAGCCCGATGAAGTGAAATGGGCCAGCCCGTTTGGTGCGGGTCGCCCGGGTTGGCACATCGAGTGCTCGGCCATGAGCTGCGAGATGCTGGGGCAAAGCTTTGACATCCACGGCGGCGGCGCGGATTTGCAGTTCCCCCACCATGAAAACGAAATTGCCCAGAGCGAAGGTGCCAACGGCCAAAAGATGGCCAGCGTGTGGATGCACAACGGCTTCATCAATGTGGACAACGAAAAAATGTCCAAGAGCTTGGGCAACTTCTTCACCATCCGCGATGTGCTCAAAGCGTTTGACGCTGAAACCGTGCGTTTCTTTGTGGTGCGCAGTCATTACCGAAGCCAACTCAACTACAGCGATGTGCATTTGAACGATGCCCGTGGCGCATTGAAACGTCTGTACACCGCGCTGGGCGCGGTGACGCCAGATGCCGTGACGATTGATTGGACCGAGCCTCATGCCGCGCGCTTCAAAGCCGCCATGGACGAAGATTTCGGTACGCCAGAAGCGGTGGCGGTGTTGTTTGAATTGGCGGGCGAAGTTAACCGCACGCAATCGAGCCAAACGGCGGGTTTGCTCAAGGCGCTAGGGGGCGTGTTGGGCTTGTTGCAAGACGACCCCAAAGCCTTTGCCCAAGCCGGTGCAGGGGTAGATGAAACGGCCATTCAAGCCCAAATTGCAGCACGTGCAGCGGCCAAGGCCGCCAAAAACTTTGCAGAGGCTGATCGCATTCGCAACGATTTGTTAGCCCAAGGCATTGTTCTCAAAGATTCGCCGACTGGCACCACGTGGGAGCGTGGCTAAGTCATGCCCAGCAAAGAAAAAGTCACCATCGCCACGCCTGAGTATTGGGCGGACGCGTGCAAACACTTGGTCAAAAAAGACCGGGTGATGAAGCGACTCATTCCCCAGTTTGGCGAAGCCTGCTTGCAATCGCGCGGAGACGCTTTTGTCACGCTGGCGCGCAGCATTGTGGGCCAGCAAATTTCGGTCAAAGCGGCCCAAACCGTCTGGGACCGTTTTGCCAAATTGCCACGCAAGATCACGCCTGCCAATGTGCTCAAGCTCAAGGTGGATGACATGCGTGAGGCGGGCCTGTCCGCCCGCAAGGTGGAGTATTTGGTTGACTTGGCGCTGCACTTTGACAGTGGTGCGTTGCATGTCAAGAAGTGGTCTGAGATGAGCGATGACGCCATCATCGAAGAGCTGGTGGCCATTCGCGGCATTGGCCGTTGGACGGCAGAGATGTTTTTGATCTTCCATCTCATGCGACCCAATGTGTTGCCGTTGGATGATGTGGGCTTGATCAACGGCATCAGTCACAACTATTTTTCGGGTGAGGCCGTCAGTCGCAGCGAGGCCCGCGAAGTCGCTGCTGCGTGGGCGCCTTACTGCAGTGTGGCGACTTGGTATATTTGGCGATCGCTAGATCCGCTGCCAGTGGAATACTGAGCCGCTAAGGAGTAATGAATTTGGCTAAAAGAACTTTCCTCGACTTTGAACAACCGATTGCTGAACTAGAAGGCAAGATCGACGAGCTTCGTTATGTGCAAAGCGAGTCGGCGGTAGATATTTCGGAGGAGATTGATCAGCTCAGCAAGAAAAGCTTGCAGCTGACCAAAGAAATTTACAGCGACCTCACGCCTTGGCAAATCACCAAAATTGCACGCCATGCGGAGCGTCCCTATACCTTGGACTACATCAACGAAATCTTCACCGATTTCGTTGAAATGCACGGTGACCGCCACTTCGCGGATGACTTAAGCATCGTCGGTGGTTTGGCCCGCTTCAATGGCAACGCCTGCATGGTGTTGGGCCAACAAAAAGGCCGCGATACCAAAGAACGTGCAGCACGCAACTTTGGCATGAGCCGTCCCGAGGGGTACCGCAAGGCCTTGCGTTTGATGAAGACGGCTGAAAAATTCAAGCTGCCTGTGTTCACCTTTGTCGACACACCGGGTGCATACCCCGGCATTGACGCGGAAGAACGCAGCCAATCAGAGGCCATTGGCCGGAACATTTTTGAGATGGCCCAACTCGAAGTGCCCATCATCACCACCATCATTGGTGAAGGTGGCTCGGGTGGCGCGTTGGCTATTAGCGTGGCAGACCAGGTGTTGATGCTGCAGTATTCGGTGTACTCGGTGATCAGTCCTGAAGGGTGCGCGTCGATTTTGTGGAAAACCTCGGACCGTGCGGAAGATGCGGCGGAAGCCTTGGGTATTACTGCGCATCGTTTGAAAGCTTTGGGCTTGGTCGACAAAATCGTCAACGAGCCTGTGGGTGGCGCGCACCGTGACCCCAAGCAAATGGCTGCTCAACTCAAGCGTGGCTTGAACGATGCCTGGCGCCAAGTGACCGACATGAAGGTCAAAGAGCTGCTCGACAAGCGCTATGAGCGTCTGCAAAGCTATGGCCGTTTCACCGACACCAAAGCTGACGCCCGCTAACTTTCCTTCGCTGGACGCTCTCCAGCATCTTGGCCCCTTTGCCGTTGCGCTCAGCGGTGGGGCGGATTCCACTGCCTTGTTGATTGCCTGTGCCACCCGCTGGCCTGGCAAAGTGCATGCGGTGCATGTGCACCACGGTTTACAAGCGGCGGCCGATGGGTTTGAAGCGCACTGCGTCGCTTTGTGCGCGCGTATGCAAGTGCCCCTGGTGGTGCAGCGCGTGAATGCGGCGCATGCCGCAGGCGAAAGCCCAGAAGATGCGGCTCGCCAAGCCCGTTACCGTGCGTTGGCTGATGCGCTACACAACAACTGGGGCGGGCAGATCAAAGACATGGCCTTGGCCCAGCATGCCGATGACCAAGTGGAAACTTTGTTGTTGGCACTTTCTCGGGGCGCTGGTTTGCCTGGTTTGGCCTGCATGCCGGCGGTGGCTGAGCGTCAAGGGCTGACGTATCACCGCCCTTGGTTAGATCTGCCAGGACGCGCCTTGCGTGAGGCCTTGCATGCGGTGGGTGAGGCGTGGGTCGAAGACCCCAGCAACACCGATACGCGTTACACGCGCAACCGAATTCGCGCTGAATTACTCCCCGCGATTGAAAAAGCTTTTCCCTCTTTTCGTCAAACGTTTGCGCGCAGTGCTTCGCATGCCGCACAAGCGCAGAGCTTGTTGCAAGAAATGGCCGAGCTGGATTTGCAGTGCGTTGGCAGTCCACCCAAGATTCAAGCCTTGCAGGGCTTGAGTGAAGCCAGACAGGCCAACGTGCTGCGACATTGGCTGGCGCAAGAACACTCGCAAGCCAGTGCGGCCCAATTGCAAGCCTTGTTGCTCCAAGTCAAAGCGTGCACCACGCGCGGCCACCACATCGACATCAAGGTGGGGCGTGGCTTTGTGCGACGCGATGGGGCGGTGCTGCGTTGCTACAATCTGTGAGTTTTTTGCCCATAACACACGAGTTTTAAAGAAATATGGCATTGATCGTTCATAAATACGGCGGCACATCGATGGGCTCTACCGAGCGCATTCGCAACGTCGCCAAGCGCGTGGCCAAGTGGGCCCGTGCGGGTCACCAAATGGTGGTGGTTCCCTCCGCAATGAGCGGCGAGACCAACCGTTTGCTCGGCCTCGCCAAAGAATTGGCGCCTTCCAAGGCCGACTCCGCCTACAACCGCGAACTCGACATGTTGGCCGCCACCGGCGAACAAGCCTCGTCTGCTTTGTTGGCGATTGCGTTGCAGGCCGAAGGGCAGCCCTCAGTCAGCTACGCCGGTTGGCAAGTGCCTATTCGTACCAACAACGCTTACACCAAGGCGCGCATTGAGTCGATCGATGACGTGCGTGTGCGCGCCGATTTGGATGCTGGCAAAGTGGTCATCATCACTGGCTTCCAAGGCAAAGACGAGCATGACAACATCACGACCTTGGGTCGGGGTGGTTCAGATACATCGGCGGTGGCCGTGGCGGCTGCGCTCAAAGCCAAAGAGTGTTTGATTTACACCGACGTGGATGGTGTGTACACCACCGACCCGCGTGTGGTACCCGAAGCACGTCGCTTGGAAACACTCTGCTTTGAAGAGATGCTCGAGATGGCCTCTTTGGGCAGCAAAGTGTTGCAAATTCGCTCGGTTGAATTTGCAGGTAAATACAAGGTGCCGCTGCGCGTGTTGTCCAGCTTCACCCCGTGGGACATGGACATCCACGAAGAGGCCAAATCTGGCACGTTGATCACCTTTGAGGAAGACGAACAAATGGAACAAGCCATCGTATCGGGCATCGCATTCAACCGTGACGAAGCCAAAATTTCTGTGGTCGGCGTGCCCGACAAACCCGGCATTGCCTACCAAATTTTGGGCGCTGTGGCTGATGCCAATATCGAAGTTGACATGATCATTCAAAACATCAGCAAAGGTGGCTTGACAGACTTCAGCTTCACTGTGCACCGCAACGACTTTGCCCGCACCACCGACTTGCTGAAAGAAAAAGTATTGCCTGCACTGGGAGCTACCGACGTGCAAGGCGACACCAAAATCTGCAAGGTCTCCATCGTAGGCATTGGCATGCGCAGCCACGTGGGTGTCGCCAGCCGAATGTTCCGTTCGCTGAGCGAAGAGGGCATCAACATCCAGATGATTTCTACCAGCGAAATTAAGACCTCAGTGGTCATTGACGAGAAGTACATGGAGTTGGCCGTTCGCGCTTTGCACAAGGCGTTTGACCTTGACCAAGCTAAGGCATAATACGCACCTGCTGGAAACGTGACCGAGTGGCCGAAGGTGCTCCCCTGCTAAGGGAGTATGGGGTGTAGAGCCTCATCGAGGGTTCGAATCCCTCCGTTTCCGCCAAAATTAAGTCCGACAAGATTCATTCAAATCGGACGGCAGCATGAAAAGCCCCGTAATACCTAGTGTTGCGGGGCTTTTTCTTTGTCGGTTCGTCCAATGATGTCCACCTGCAGCTCTTTCTCAACCGTGTCATTTCCCGTGGTATTCCTATGTCGCAATCGTGGTATCAGTTATCCTGATCAAAAGGATACACAGCCATGGCACTCACAGAGATCGCAGTCAAGCAAGCCAAGCCCAAGGACAAAGCCTACAAACTGACGGATGCGTGCAGTCTTTTTCTGTTTATTTCGCCTTCTGGCGGAAAAAGTTGGCGTTGGCGCTACTACGCGGATGACAAGCAAAAACTGCTGACACTGGGGATGTACCCCGATGTTTCCTTGGCCAAAGCCCGTGAGTTGCGTGACGAGGCTCGCCGCGAGAAAAATGCTGGTCGTGATCCGATGCAGGAGCGCAAGACAGCCAAGTTGGTTCGTCAGATCGCAGCGGAGAATTCATTCGCAGCCGTTGCTGAGGCATGGTTTGAGTATTGGAAACCAACGAAGAGTCCGCGCCATGCTGAGTATGTGATCAAGCGTTTGCGTGCTGATGTATTTCCGGAGCTTGGCGGGCGTCCCATATCTGCGATTCAAACAGCAGAAGTGGTTGCGTCGACAAAGAAGATTGCTGCTCGGGGTGCTTTGGATATTGCCAAGAGATGCTTTCAAACCTGCGGACAGATTTTTAGGTACGCTGCTGTCCATGGGCTGATCTCCAGTAACCCACTTGCCGAGATCAAGCCGTCAGACTTTCTAACCCAGAGAACGAAGGAGAACTTTGCACGCCTTGATGCAAATGAGTTGCCAGGCCTGTTACGTCAAATTGAGGC
>JBPCSU010000166.1:0-11556 GCA_051006815.1 Limnohabitans sp. | reverse complement strand
CCCATGCTCATGGCTTCACAGGCGAAGCTTTTGTAGTCGGCCAAGGTCACGGCCACGTCAGCCACTGGCACTAGCCAAGGGCCGACCATTTGGTCGCGGTGCGTTAGGCCACCTACGGCGCGGTCGCCGATGGTGACGAGGAAGCGTTTGCTGGCCACGGTCGGGTGGCTCAGCACGTTGATGACGGCTTCTTGCAAGCTCACACCCGTCAGATCCATCGGTGTACTGCTGCGTGCCACACGAGTCACATCGCGGTGCATCTTGGGTGGTTTGCCCAGAAGCACGTTCATGGGCATGTCCACGGGCTGAACAGCAGCGCCGTCGTCGGCCAAGGTCAGATGACGTTCTTCGGTGGCGATGCCCACCACTGCAAACGGGCAACGTTCGCGTTCGCAGAAGGCTTTGAATTGTTCGAGTGACTCGGGCGCGATGGCCAACACGTAGCGCTCTTGGCTTTCGTTCGACCAAATTTCTTTCGGGGCCAAGCCTGATTCTTCGAGCGGCACGGCGCGCAAATCAAAGCGTGCACCACGGCCTGCGTCGTTGGTGAGTTCTGGAAACGCGTTAGACAAACCGCCCGCACCCACGTCGTGAATCGCCAAGATCGGATTGGCCTTGCCTTGCGCCCAGCAATGGTTGATGACCTCTTGCGCACGGCGCTCAATTTCGGGGTTGCCGCGTTGCACCGAGTCAAAGTCCAGCTCAGCGGCGTTGGTGCCGCTGGCCATGGAGCTGGCTGCGCCGCCCCCCATGCCAATGCGCATGCCAGGACCGCCGAGTTGAATCAGCAAGGTACCTGCGGGGAACTCGATCTTCTTGGTTTGTTCGCTGTCAATCACGCCCAAACCGCCTGCAATCATGATGGGCTTGTGGTACCCACGTGTCACGCCGGCCACGTCTTGTTCGTACTCACGGAAGTAGCCGGTCAGGTTAGGACGGCCAAACTCGTTGTTGAACGCCGCGCCACCCAAAGGGCCCTCAATCATGATTTGCAAAGGGCTCGCCATGTGCGAGGGGCGGCCCACACTTTTTACATTGGGGCTGTCCCACAGCTTAGACACGGTGAAGCCCGACATACCGGCCTTGGGTTTAGAGCCACGGCCTGTGGCACCCTCGTCGCGAATCTCGCCGCCGTTGCCCGTGGAGGCGCCAGGGTAAGGCGAAATAGCGGTGGGATGGTTGTGGGTTTCCACCTTCATCAATACATGGTTGGTGGCTGCCACTGCGTCGTAGCGCGGCAGGTCTTTGCCATTGTGGGTGGCCAAGAAGCGTTGAACTTTGTGGCCTTCCATGATGGAGGCGTTGTCCGAATAAGCCACCACGGTGTGTTGTGGACTGGTCTTCTCGGTGTGGCGAATCATGCCAAACAGGCTGTGCGATTGCGCTTCACCGTCAATGGTGAACTCGGCATTGAAAATTTTGTGGCGGCAGTGCTCGCTGTTGGCTTGCGCGAACATCATCAGCTCCACATCGGTGGGGTTGCGTTGGAGCTGGGTGAAGGCGTTCACCAAATACGCAATTTCGTCCTCGGCCAAGGCCAAGCCCCAGCGCTTGTTGGCGTCTTGCAATGCGGCTTCGCCGCCGCCCAGCACATCGACCTGCTCCATCGGTGCGGGGTGCAGTTCGGTGAACAAACCCAGCGCTTCGTCGCGTGTGCGCATGACAGACTCGGTCATGCGGTCGTGCAACACATCGGCCACGGCGGCCAGTTGTTCAGGGCTAAGCGTAGCTTTGCTGAGTAGCCCCTCTTTGAGCTGAAGGTGGAACTCGGTGATGCGCTCAATGCGCTTGAGCTGCAAACCGCAGTTGTGTGCAATGTCAGTTGCTTTCGACGCCCAAGGAGACACCGTGCCAAAGCGTGGCGTCACCACCAGCAAGGTACCTGCGGGATCGGATGGGGCGGTGTGTGCAGGTTCGCCGTAGGTCAGCAAGGCCGCTAGGGTTTGCTGTTGTGCGGCATCCCATATCGTCTCGCTTGCTGCCAAGTGCACAAAACGTGCGCTGAGACCTTGAATTTGCGGAGAAATGGCCGCCAAACGGGGCAAAAGCTGTTGAACGCGGAAGTCGCTGAGGGCGTTACCGCCTTCGAAAATGCTGATGTGCAGAGACACGGATGGCCTTGAGAAAAAGACCGAAATCGAATCGAGCCGGGCCGCTGACTGGGGCTGGTCGGCAAAGACTAGATTTTACGTGTCTGCCGAGAGCGGTTTGTACACAATCAGTGCGGGATGGGGTGCTCTGCAATGAACTGCCGCAAGGCCGCATCCATGCGCGTTTGCCAACCGGCACCGGTGGCTCGAAACTGCGTGACCACATCGCGGGACAAGCGAATGGTGATGCGTTCTTTGGTGACCTCCGCAGGGGGACGGCCGATGCGAACGGTGGGTTTCACGCGCTCCCACTCTTCATCAGTCAAACTGTAGGCATCCGGATCTGCGTCGATACCTGCTTGAATGCGAGCATCTTCTTCGTCGCTGACGAGGATCGTTCCAGGTTTAAGCTTTGGCATAGCGTTTTTCCTCTCGTTGATTGGCTTTTCGCAAACTGATGATTCGACGCTGTTCGCCCCGATCAACGTAAACCACATGGAACAGGCGCGTGGCGATGTATCCAATTCCACGGATGCGTTGTTCTTTGTAGTCGTGGCGTTGGTCATTCCACGTCAAAGCTGTGTCCCAATCGAAATCAATGGCTTTGGCGAGTGACACGCCTTCATGTTTTTCGATATTGCTTGCGTTTTTGATGGGATCGAAAACAATCTCGAACTTATTGTACATACATTAAATAATTCATTTGAGTGGCTCGGAATCATCAAAGGCCCTGTCACGCTTGTGTGTGAGACCCAATGGGATAATCACTCCCTATGACTATCTCCATCAAAGACGCCCAAGGCGCACAAGGTATGCGCGTTGCGGGCAAGCTGGCTTCCGAAGTGTTGGATTTCCTCACGCCACACGTGGTTCCTGGCGTGACCACCAACGAGCTGGACAAGCTCTGCTACGACTACATCACCCAAGTTCAACAGGCGATCCCCGCCCCGCTGAACTACGACCCGTCGGGCACCAACCCCTACCCCAAGTCCATTTGCACTTCGATCAACCATCAGGTGTGTCACGGTATTCCCAACGACAAACCGCTGAAAAAAGGCGACATCGTCAACATCGACATCACGGTCATCAAAGACGGTTGGCATGGCGACACCAGCCGCATGTTCATCGTGGGTGAAGGCTCGATTGCGGCCAAGCGTTTGTGCAAGCTCACCTACGAGGCCATGTGGCATGGCATCGTCAAAGTCAAGCCTGGCGCACGTTTGGGAGACATTGGTTTTGCCATTCAACGCTTCGCGGAAGGCCATGGTTTCTCGGTCGTGCGTGAGTTTTGTGGCCACGGCATCGGTCAGGTGTTCCACGAAGAGCCGCAAGTGCTGCACTACGGCAAACCCGGCACAGGCGAAACGCTGCAAGCCGGCATGACCTTCACCATCGAGCCGATGATTAACGCGGGCAAGAAAGACATCAAAGAGCTGGGCGATGGGTGGACCATCGTCACCCGCGACCATTCGTTGTCCGCCCAGTGGGAACACACCATTTTGGTGACCGACACCGGCTACGAGGTGTTGACCCTTTCTGCAGGCAGCCCCGCCCTGCCCGACTTCGTGACCACCACCTGCTGTTAAGTACCTCTTGCGATGAACGCCTTGGCCAACCTGTACAGAAAGGACAAGGCTGCGTTGCTGCAAGCGGCGTCCACGTCGACCACACCGCGTAGCGTCAAAACCATGCTGCACAAGTTGTGCGGCATGACCGATGGCACCTTGCGCACCTTGTGGGAAGCGGCAGGCTTTGACCACGGCCTGTGCTTGGTGGCGGTGGGCGGCTATGGCCGTGGCGAGTTGTACCCGTACTCAGACGTTGACGTGTTGCTGCTGCTGCCGGACGGCACATCGCCCGAAAAAGACGAGGCGCTGAAAGCGCAGATTGAAAAGTTCATTGGCAGCTGCTGGGACACGGGGCTCGAAATCGGCTCCAGCGTACGCACCGTGACCGAATGCGTGCAAGAAGCCTCGGGCGACATCACGGTGCAAACCTCGTTGTTGGAGGCGCGTTTTTTGGTGGGCAGTGTGAAGCTGTTCAAAACCTTCCAAAAACACTACGCACAAGCCCTCGACCCCAAAGCCTTCTTCGTCGCCAAAACGGCCGAGATGCGCCAACGCCACGCCAAGTTTGAAAACACCCCCTACGCGCTAGAACCCAATTGCAAAGAATCCCCCGGTGGTTTGCGTGATTTACAGGTGGTGCTGTGGGTGGCCAAAGCCGCGGGCTTGGGCATCAGCTGGGAAAACTTAGGCCGCAAAGGTTTGGCCACGGACTTTGAAGTCAAGCAACTCAAACGCAACGAAGACACCTTGGCGCTCATTCGCACCCGCTTGCACCTGGCCGCCAAACGCCGTGAAGACCGCTTGATCTTTGACTTGCAACACACCGTGGCACAAAGCTTAGGCCTGGGTGTAGAAGATGACGGCACGCTCAACGCGCGCGCCGCCAGCGAGGCGCTGATGAAACGCTATTACTGGGCCGCCAAAGCGGTGACTCAGTTAAACCAAATTCTGTTGCTCAACATCGAAGAGCGTTTGAACGGCAACACCCACACGTTGCACCCGATCAACGAACGCTTCGCCGACAAAGCGGGTATGTTGGAAGTCACCAGTGACGACGTGTATGTGAATGACCCGCACGCGATTTTGGAAACCTTCTGGTTGTACGAAAACACGGTGGGCATCAGCGGTTTGTCTGCGCGCACGCTGCGTGCCTTGTACAACGCACGCACGTTGATGGATGGCAAATTCCGCGCAGACCCTGTCAATCGCGAGATGTTCATGCGTATCTTGCAAGCCCCCAACGGCGTCACGCATGCCATCCGGTTGATGAACCAAACCTCGGTGCTGGGCCGCTACCTGTGGTCGTTTCGTCGCATCGTGGGCCAAATGCAGCATGACCTGTTTCACGTCTATACCGTGGACCAACACATCTTGATGGTGTTACGCAATGTGCGTCGCTTCTTCATGGCCGAGCATGCGCACGAGTACCCGTTTTGCTCGCAGCTGGCGGCGGGTTGGGACAAGCCTTGGATTTTGTTTGCCGCCGCGTTGTTCCATGACATTGCCAAAGGCCGCGGTGGCGACCATTCGCAACTCGGACGTGGTGAGGTGCGCAAATTTGCACGCGATCACAAGCTGGCCAAAGAAGACGCCAAGCTCATCGAGTTCTTGGTGGGTGAACATTTGACGATGAGCCACATCGCCCAAAAACAAGACCTGAGCGACCCCGATGTGATTCAAGCCTTTGCCAAACGCGTGGGCAACGAACGCAACCTCACAGCGCTTTACCTGCTGACCGTGGCCGACATCCGTGGCACCAGCCCCAAGGTGTGGAACGCCTGGAAGGGCAAACTGCTCGAAGATTTGTACCGTTACACCGCCCGTGTGTTGGGTGGCCGTGCGCCGGATGCGGATGCCGAGGTGGAAGCCCGCAAGCGCGAAGCGCTGACCATGTTGGCGCTCTACGCCCTGCCGTTTGAAGCGCACAAAGACTTGTGGGAAACCTTGGATGTGGGCTATTTCATGCGCCACGATGCCGGCGACATTGCGTGGCACACGCGTCAGTTGTCGCGCAGCCTGTCGATCGCGAAATCGCAAGACACCCCCATGGGCGTGACCGTGCGGGCGCGTTTGTCCCCCGTGGGCGAAGGCTTGCAGGTGATGGTGTATTCCCCCGACCAACCCGATTTGTTTGCCCGCATCTGCGGCTACTTTGACCAAGCTGGTTTCAATATTTGGGACGCCAAGGTGCACACCGCCACCAACGGCTATGCGCTTGACACGTTTCAAGTGGTGAGCAGCCATTTTGAGGAGCACTACCGCAACCTCATCAACATGGTGGAAACCGGCTTGACTGACACCATCACCCAAGCCAAGCCCTTGCCTGCTGTGGGCAAAGGCCGGGTGTCACGTCGCGTCAAGAGCTTTCCTATCGCGCCGCGTGTGACCTTGCAGCCCGATGAGCGGGCGCAAAAATGGCTGCTGAGCATCTCTGCCAGCGACCGCGTGGGCTTGCTCTACAGCGTAGCCCGCGTGTTGGCCCAACACAAAGTGAACTTGCTGCTGGCCAAGATCAGTACCTTGGGTGAGCGCGTGGAAGACACCTTCTTGATCGATGGTGCCGTGCTGCAACAAAACAAAACGCAGCTCGAAATCGAAACTGATTTGCTGGCTGCGCTGCAGGCCTAAATCAAAACAAGGCCCGCAGGGCCTTGTTTAATCGTCCGCGTCGTTCAGCCCCGGAAACAACACATCGGTATACCCAAAGCGCGAGAAGTCGCGTACGCGCATGGGGTACAACACGCCCATCAAGTGGTCGCATTCGTGTTGCACCACACGCGCATGAAAGCCTTCGACTGTTCGGTCAATCAGCTGGCCTTCTGCATCCACGCCTTGGTAGCGCAAGCGTTTGAAACGCGGCACCACACCGCGCAACCCTGGCACCGACAAGCATCCTTCCCAGCCCTCTTCTTCCTCGTCACCCAAGGGCGTGAGCACCGGGTTGATGAGCACGGTGTAGGGCACCACCGGCGCATCGGGGTAGCGTGGGTTGACTTCGCCCGAGCCAAAGACCACCACTTGCAAATCAACGCCAATTTGCGGCGCAGCCAAGCCAGCACCGTTGGCGGCCTGCATGGTGTCATCCATGTCTTTGAGCAACGCGTGTAGTTCAGGCGTGCCGAAGGCCGTCACGGGTTGCGCCACGCGCAGCAAACGTGCGTCACCCATTTTCAAAATTTCACGCACGGCCATCTGTGTTTCCTCTAAGCGGAGTCGCCGTCAATCGGGCTCGCATGCAAAGCCACCAAGGCCAACAAGCCTGCTTCGTCCAACATGGGAATACCCAGCTCCTGCGCTTTGTCGAGCTTGCTGCCCGCCTCTGCGCCGGCCACCACACAGTGGGTTTTCTTGCTCACGCTACCCGCCACTTTGGCACCCAAGGCCTCGAGCATGTCTTTGGCTTGGTCGCGGCTCAAGGTGGGCAAGGTGCCCGTCAACACAAAGGTTTGCCCGGCCAGCGGCAAACTGGCACCGGCGGTGGGCTCGCCCTCGGTCCAGGTGACGCCGCAGTCGCGCAACTGTTGCACCACCTCGCGGTTGTGCGCTTGGTCGAAGAAGGTGCGAATGCTTTGCGCCACGATGGGGCCCACATCGGCCACTTGTAGCAGTTGCTCCAACGTGGCATCCATGATGGCGTCCATCTTGCCAAAGTGGCGCACCAGTTCTTTGGCCGTGGCTTCACCCACATGGCGAATCCCCAAGCCAAATACAAAGCGCGGCAACGTGGTTTGCTTTGATTTTTCGATGCTGGCCAACACGTTGTTGGCCGACTTCTCGGCCATGCGGTCCAACGCGACCAGCGCCTCCAAACGCAAGCGGTACACATCGGGCAAGGTGTTGACCACACCGGCGTCCACCAGTTGTTCGACCAACTTGTCGCCCAAGTCTTCGATCTCTACCGCGCGGCGATGCGCAAAATGCAGGATGGCTTGCTTGCGTTGGGCGCTACAAAACAAACCACCCGTGCAGCGGTAATCGGCCTCGCCCTCTTCGCGCACAGCGGGGCTGCCGCACACGGGGCATTCGTGCTGCATGGTGAAGATCTGAGCGTCTTGCAAGCGCTTTTCTAAAACGACAGACACCACTTCAGGAATCACATCACCGGCACGGCGCACCACCACGGTGTCCCCCACACGCACGTCTTTGCGGCGGGCTTCGTCTTCGTTGTGCAGGGTGGCGTTGGTCACTGTCACGCCGCCCACAAACACGGGGGCGAGTTTGGCGACAGGGGTGAGCTTGCCGGTGCGACCGACTTGCACTTCAATGGCTTGCACGGTGGTGAGCTGTTCTTGCGCCGGGTATTTGTGGGCCACGGCCCAGCGGGGTTCACGGGTCACAAAGCCGAGTTGGCGTTGCCAGTCCAAGCGGTTGACTTTGTAGACCACGCCATCAATGTCAAACGGCAAGGCATCACGCGCTTGGCCCATGCGCTGGTGAAAGTCCACCAGACCCGCAGCGCCTTGCACGCAAGCGGTTTGCGCAGCCACGGGGAAGCCCCATTCTTTCAACGCCATCAACACGTCGTAGTGCGTCACAAAGCTCGGCCCTCCCTCGTCTGCAGGCGTGATATCGCCCAAGCCATAGGCGAAGAAGCTCAACGGCCGTTGCGCAGCAATGCTGGGGTCGAGTTGACGCACCGCACCGGCTGCGGCGTTGCGCGGGTTCACAAAGGTTTTTTCGCCTTTCTCACCTGCGGCAATGCGGGCGCGTTGGCGTTCGTTCAAGGCTTCAAAATCGCCGCGCGCCATGTAGACCTCGCCGCGTACCTCTAGCACCTGAGGTGCATCCGCAGGCAAGCGCAACGGGATTTGGCCGATGGTTCGGATGTTGTGGGTCACGTCTTCACCCGTTTCACCATCGCCACGCGTGGCGGCTTGCACCAGCACGCCATGTTCGTAGCGCAGGCTCATGGCGAGGCCGTCAAACTTCAACTCGGCCACGTAGTCCACCGGGGCATCGGCCTCGGTCAGCCCCAGCTCTTTGCGAATGCGGGTGTCAAAGCTTTCTGCCCCGCTGGCTTCGGTGTCGGTCTCGGTGCGGATGCTCAGCATGGGCACCACATGGGTCACGCTGGCAAAGCTGTCGAGGGCTTGGCCACCCACGCGTTGGGTGGGCGAATCGGGGGTGAGCAGTTCGGGATGCGCTGCTTCTAAGGCTTGCAGCTCTTTGAACAAACGGTCGTATTCGGCATCGGGAATCGTGGGCGCGTCGAGCACGTAGTACTGGTGGTCATGGTGATGCAGTTGCGCACGCAATTCAGCAGCGCGTGCTGCCGTACTGTCGTCAGCCGCATCGTCGCTGCCAAATAAGTCAGCGGTGCTCATGCTGCGCGGCCTGAAACTCAGCTGAACAAGCGGCGTGCTTGGGGCGAACCGGCGGACAAATCACGTGCGTCCAAGGTGTCGTACAAGGCCAGCAAGTCACGCGCAATTGAGCCAATGGCAGCCTCTGACAAGGCTTGGCCGTTGTCGTCCGAAATGGCACCGTCCATCACGCGTGCCAGTTCGTAAGCGGTTTGGATCATGCGTGCGTAAGGCTCTTCTTTGCGATCCACCTGCGGCACATCGAGTGACAAGGTCAGCTCGTAAATCGCCGATTGGGTGGGGTCTTCCGACATGGCGGCTTGCGCGTCAAAGGTCAAACCCAAAATGGGAGGCAAGCCTTGAACCGGTGCAGACACCACCATCCGACCGGGCAACACGCCCGCGATGAAGCCCAAGCGGGCCGCATTTTGATGCACATAGCCAGGGCTCCACGCGGCCTTGGTGGCTTTGATGGTGAAGCTCAGTTGGGCATCGTGCGCGCTTGCAAAGCTGTCGAGCTCGCGGGCGCGGGCCACTTCTTCCAGCATGTCGGGGAACTCAGGCACCGCATTGATGCCATCGGCAAACGCTTGGGTTTTGGCAACAAATTCTGAGAACTCAATTTCGTTCAACGGACCGGTGCGGTTGGCCAACTGCACACCCGATTGAAATGCGCTGTAGCGTTGGCCCTGACGGGGCAATTCCCACAAACCGGTTTCGGCATTCAGGCCTTCCAAGCTGAACAACTTGCTGCCCACGCGACGCGTGGCAGGCATGGCGGCCAACGCCGCATCACCCGAAATGGGCGCGTCAATTTCAACCGCGGCAATCACGTCGATCAACGCATCCAGGCTGGGGCGTTTTTCGGGTTGCAACAACTCAGGCGCGGCGGTGTCCATGACCTTGGCAATCGCAGGCGTCATGGCTGGGGTTTGTGCGGCGTGCTCGGCGGCACGGGCTGCCGCCACTTTGGCCATGGCTGCTTTGTCGGCAGCAATGCGGGCCATTTCGGCTTCATCGGGCACGCGCTGCGCATGCAAGGTGGCTTCTTCCAACATGCTGCGGGCCATGTCGGTGACAGGGTCCAAGCCACCACTGGTTTCGTAGGTGGGCGTCAAGTGGTTGGTGGTCACCGCAGGCTCGTGATGCACCTCTGCGACGGGGGCTGCATCAAACGAAGGCTCTTGCGGTTGACCGTACACCACGGGATCGGCCACCGGCTCTTGCGGCAAGGGCTCGGCTTGACGCGGTTTGTTCTTGCGAGAGGTCCAGGTGCTGTGCGCCACGACGCCGGCCAGCACCACGCCGCCGGCAATCGCTAAACCAATTTGAAGAGTACTCATATTCTTATTGTCAGATCAAGCGGCATCGGCCATAGAGACGGCGGACTCCATGTCCACAGCGACGATACGGGAAACGCCCTGCTCCTGCATGGTCACCCCAATCAGTTGCTCGGCCATTTCCATGGCGATCTTGTTGTGCGAGATGAAAAGGAATTGTGTTTCTTTGGACATGCTCGACACCAACTTGGCATAGCGCTCGGTGTTGGCGTCGTCCAGCGGCGCGTCCACCTCGTCCAGCAAACAAAACGGCGCTGGGTTCAGTTGGAAAATCGCAAACACCAAGGCAATCGCGGTCAGGGCTTTTTCGCCGCCCGACAGCAAGTGGATGGTTTGGTTTTTCTTGCCGGGGGGCTGGGCCATCACCTGCACGCCAGAGTCCAAAATTTCTTCGCCAGTCATCACCAGCTTGGCATTGCCACCACCGAAGAGCTCGGGGAACATGCGGCCAAAGTGCTCGTTGACGATCTTGAAGGTGCCGCCCAACAGCTCGCGGGTTTCGCCGTCGATCTTGCGGATGGCGTCTTCCAGCGTGTTCATGGCTTCGGTCAAGTCGGCCGACTGTGAGTCGAGGAAGGTCTTGCGCTCGGTGGCGCTGGCCAGCTCGTCCAACGCGGCCAAGTTGACGGCGCCCAAGGCGGTGATGTCGCGGTGCAAGCGGTCGATCTCGCCTTGCAAACCGCCCAAGCGCACGTTGTTGGCAAGGATGGAAGCCGACACCGCTTCGAGGTCGGCTTGTGCATCGGCCAACAGTTGGGTGTATTGCTCCAACCCCAAGCGTGCAGCTTGTTCTTTGAGTTGCAAATCGGTGATGCGTTGGCGCAAGGGGTCGAGCTCGCGCTCCAACTGCAGGCGACGTTCATCGCTGGCACGCAGTTTGGTGGTGAGGTCGTCGTACTCGCTGCGCTTGGCGCCCAAGGCGGCTTCACGCTCCATCTTCACATTCAAAGCGCTTTGCAAACCGGCTTGTGCTGCGGCATCGGTCAAGCGTGTGAGGTCTTCTTGCACACGCTGTTCTTCGGCTGCCACCGAGGCCACCTGTTGGGTCGCGGTGTCGATGATGCGTTTGAGTTCGGCTTCGCGCGTGGCCAAGCTGCGTTGGGAGAACTGGGCTTCTTGCGCTTGGCGCTCCAAGCTGCGTTGTTGTTCGCGGCTGTCGTTCAGACGGCGCTCGGCCGTGATGACGGCTTCGTCCAACTGGGCGTGGCGCTCTTGGCTGTCGGCCAGTTGCATGTCCAGTTCTTCAAAGCGCGCT
>JBPCSU010000165.1:0-8513 GCA_051006815.1 Limnohabitans sp. | reverse complement strand
GCAGCTTGATGTGGTTCAAAGTTTGGCTGGGCTGGCAAAGCGTGCTGAGTTTGATGGGGCCGTATTACTTGTTCATCTTGGGTCATGGCATTCATCAGTCTTGCGGACAAAGCGGCGCCATTGGCCCGTTCCCGCAAGCGGCCGGTGCGGCCTCGGCCTTGAGTGGTTTCTTGATGATGGTGGCCGCATTTGCCACCGGCTTGTGGCTGGGTGCCACCAACGATGGCTCGGCCTTGCCGATGGCGCAAGGTGTGGCCTTCTGGTCGGTGGCGGTCGCGTTGTCGGCTTGGTTGTTGGTGTTGCGTCGTGGAGGCCCACGTGCCTGAGTCTGCGTCTGTGCCACACCCGCGCGTAGATGCCATCGCACTGGTGGGCCCCACGGCCAGCGGTAAAACCGCGGCGGCTTTGGCGATTGCACAGCAGTGGCCGGTTGAGATCATCAGCGTTGACTCCGCCCTGGTCTACCGCAGCATGGACATTGGTACCGCCAAACCCACCCCTGCCGAACTGGCCCAAGTGCCGCACCACTTGATTGACATCCGCGACCCGTTGCAGGCCTACAGCGCGGCCGAGTTTGTGCGCGACGCCACCGCGTTGATGCGCGAGATTCGCAGCCGTGGCAAATTGCCACTGCTGGTGGGGGGCACCATGCTGTACCTGAAAGCGTTGCGCGACGGCATTGACGACTTGCCCACCGCACAACCCGATTTGCGCCTCGCCATTGAGCAAGAAGCACAGGCGCAAGGCTGGCCTGCCCTGCATGCCGAATTGGCACAGGTGGACCCCGTCACCGCCGCGCGCTTGGCGCCCAACGATGCGCAGCGCATTTCCAGAGCGCTGGAGGTCTGGCGCGTCAGTGGCAAACCGCTGTCGCAATGGTTTGCCGAGGCAGAGGCCACGCGCGCCGCACAACCCACGTTGCACATGCCGTTGCTGTCGCTTGAACCCGTGCAACGCAGTTGGCTGCATGCGCGCATTGCCCTGCGTTTTGAACACATGGTGCGTGATGGATTTTTACAAGAGGTGCAAGCCCTGCGTGCACGCGGCGATTTGCACATGGACTTGCCCAGCATGCGTTGCGTGGGCTACCGCCAAGCGTGGGAACTACTGGACCAAGCGCAAGCCACTGGGGCCGCTCCCGAAAGCACCCTGCCGGCCTTGCAAGAACTGGGCGTGGCCGCCACTCGGCAATTGGCCAAACGACAACTCACGTGGTTGCGCGGCATGGACGACCGCCTGGTGATTCCCTGCGATGCGCCCGATGCGTTGGCGCAAATCTTGGCAGCTGTGGCGCGGTTTACTGCAACGGCTCTTTGAGCACGTCGGGCAACGGCAAAGGCATGACGCCAATGCCCTCATCCATCAACTCCGCCGTTTCTTGCGGCGTGGCATGGCCGCGAATGTTGCGCTGCTCGGTTTCCCCGTAATGGATCTTGCGCGCTTCTTCAGCAAAACTGTCGCCCACGTCTTCGGTGTTGGCCACCACATGGCGCACCATTTTCAGCAACGCCGCTTGTAATTCGGGCGACTGAAAATTGGCCACGTCTTGGGTTGCAGGTGCCACGGCGTGCTCAGCGGGTGTGTTCTGCCCCGAGGCATCGGCCGCAGATGTTTCGCGTTGACTCACCGCCCCTTCGCCGAGCGTGGTGCTCAAGTTCAAGCGCGGGGCGCTGAGCTTTTTGGACACAGCCGTGTCGTTGCACAAGGGGCAAGCCACCAAGCCACGTGCAAGCTGGCTTTGAAACTCATCTTCTGAGCCAAACCAGCCTTCAAACACATGGTGTTGGCGGCATTGAAGGTCTAACACTTTCATGGACTGAATTTTAGCCAAGCCCCGGTGCACGCTGCCAAGTCAAAGGCCAGGCGCCGCTCAGGTAGTTTTGCATCCACAACAGACCCGTGAGGGTTTTCGCATCCGTCAATTGGCCATCGCGAGACCAAGCCAGTAGCTCGTCCACGCTGGCGTCAAACACCTCGAGAAACTCCCCCTCGTCCAACTGGCGTTCACCCGCAGTCAAGCCACGTGCAAACCAAATGTCAATGAACTCGGTGGAGTAGCTGATGACCGGGTGCAGCACACCCGCATGGGCCCATTCGGCTGCGCGGTAGCCTGTTTCTTCCAGCAGTTCACGCTGGGCACACACCAAGCGGTCTTCACCTGGGTCGAGCTTGCCGGCGGGGAACTCGATCATCACTTGTCGCATGGGATAGCGGTATTGGCGCTCCATCACCAAACGGCCATCGTCACGCATGGCGATGACCATGACCGCTCCCGGGTGGATCACGAATTCACGCGTGGCTGTGTCGCCGCTGGGCAGGCGCACGGTGTCGCGAAAGGCGTGCAAGAAGTGGCCTTTGAGCAACTCAACGTGGTCGAGCGTGTGCTCGACAAGATGCTCATCTGAGGGTGTTGTCATCGTCATCATGAAAAAAGCCAGCTCGAAAGCTGGCTTGTGTGAAGTGGCAGGTGTTTAAGTACCCAAGGTCGTGACGATGGCTTTGGCACACAAGGCCATCAAGCCGCCGGGCAACATACCCAAGATCAAGATCAAGGCGCCGTTGAGGGTCAACACCACACGCACATCGTTGCCAGCAGACACGGTGGTGGCCGTGATGGGGGCATCAAAGTACATGACCTTGACGATGCGCAGGTAGTAGAAGGCGCCGATCAGCGACATCATCACCGCAAACACAGCCAAGGTGATGGCACCGGCTTGGCCAGACGCGATCAATGCTTGCAACACCGACAGCTTGGCGTAGAAGCCCACCAGTGGTGGCACGCCGGCCAACGAGAACATACACGCGGCCATGACGCCTGCGTACAGAGGGCTGCGTTGGTTCAAGCCTGCGAGGTCGGTGATTTCTTCGCTCTCGAAGCCTTCACGTGCCAACAACAAGATGATGCCGAACGTGGCCAAGGTGGTCAGCACATAGGTGATGACGTAAAACATGGCGGAACTGTAGGCATTGGCGGCAGAAGCGGTGTTGCCGTTGACCACACCCGAGAGCAAACCGATCAAGACAAAACCCATTTGCGAGATGGTCGAGAACGCCAACATGCGCTTGAGGTTGGTTTGGGCCACAGCGGCCAAGTTACCAATCAGCAAGGACGCGACAGCGAGCACCATCAACATCTGTTGCCAGTCCACCGCCAAGGGCAGCAAGCCTTCCACCAACAAACGGATGGTCATGGCAAACGCGGCCAACTTGGGGGCGCCACCAATCATCAAGGTGATGGCAGTGGGGGCACCGTGGTACACGTCGGGAATCCACATGTGGAAAGGCACGACACCAAATTTGAATGCCAAGCCGCAGACCACGAAGACCAAGCCCAACACCAACACTTGGTGTTTGATTTGGCCAGACGCCACGGCTTTGAACACCGTGCTGATGTCGAGCGAGCCTGTGGCACCGTACAACATGGACAAACCGTAGAGCAAGAAGCCGCTGGCCATCGCACCCAACACAAAGTACTTCATGGCCGCTTCGCTGGCCACTGCGCTGTCGCGGCGCAAGGCCACCATGGCGTAGCTGGACAACGTCAGCAATTCCAACCCGAGGTACAAGACCAAGAAGTTGTTGCCCGAGATCATGACAAACATGCCCAGCAACGCAAACAAGCCCAAAGTGAACAACTCGCCGCCACGCAACATGTCGCGCTCAGCGGCATAAGGACGGCCATAGACCAAGGTGACCATCACGGCCAACGAGGCAAAGCACTTGAGCCAGCTACCCATGGGGTCAGAGACCACCATGTTGCCAAAGCTGTAGATCGTTTGACCGTCGGTGGCCGCCACGGCTTCCATGTACGCCACCACACCGATGGTGATCAGCGACAAGGCGTAGGTGGTGGTGCGACGTGGGCTCTTGACGAACAAGTCCACCATCGCAATCACGATGGCCATCACAGCCAACAACATTTCGGGATAAACCGCACCCATGCTCAGTTTTTCAAACATTTTTCAATCCCTCTTTATTGGGGCAACTTGGACAAGGCCACGTGCTTGAGCAACTCAGCCACGGACACATCCATCACATCGGTGAAAGGTTTCGGGAACACGCCCATGACCAACACCGCAATCGCCAACAAGGTCAACATGAAGAACTCGCGGCAGTTGATGTCGGTCAATTCTTTGACGTGGTCATTCGCCACGGGGCCCAAGTAGACGCGCTTGACCATCCACAAGGTGTAGGCAGCGCCAAAGATCAAGGCCGATGCGGCAGCAAAGCCGATCCAGAAGTTGTATTTGATGGCACCCAAGATGACCATCCACTCGCCCACGAAACCAGCTGTGCCTGGCAGGCCGCAGTTGGCCATGGCAAACAACAGCGCAAACGCAGCGAACTTGGGCATGGTGTTGACCACGCCGCCGTAGCTGGCGATTTCACGTGAGTGCACGCGGTCGTACAACACACCAATGCACAAGAACATGGCGGCAGAGACAAAGCCGTGCGCAATCATTTGCACCAAAGCGCCTGACACACCAATGTCGTTGAAGATGAAGAAGCCCAAAGACACGAAGCCCATGTGTGCCACCGAAGAGTAAGCCACCAGTTTCTTCATGTCTTCTTGCACCATGGCCACCAAGCCCACGTACACCACGGCGACGAGCGACAAGGCAATCATCAACCAAGCGTAGTCGTGTGCGGCATCGGGCGCGATGGGCAACGAGAAGCGCAAGAAACCATAGGCACCCAGCTTCAGCATGATGGCGGCCAGCACGGCGGAGCCACCCGTAGGCGCTTCCACGTGGACGTCGGGCAACCAGGTGTGGACGGGCCACATGGGCACTTTCACGGCAAACGCAGCGAAGAAAGCAAAGAACAACAAGGTTTGCGCAGAGGCAGCCAAAGGCAGTTTGTGCCAAGTGGCCAGATCAAAGCTGCCGCCCGATTGGGTGTACAGATAGATCAAGGCGATCAACATCAGCAACGAACCGAGCAAGGTGTACAAGAAGAACTTGAACGCGGCATAGATCTTGTTGGGGCCACCCCAGACACCGATGATCAGGTACATCGGGATCAGCGTGGCTTCGAAGAACACGTAGAACAGCATGCCGTCCACAGCGCTGAAGACGCCGATCATCAAGCCGCTCAAGATCAAGAACGCGCCCATGTATTGGTTCACGCGCTCGGTGATCACTTCCCAACCCGCGATCACCACCACCACGGTGATGAAGGCCGTCAACAACACGAACCACAGCGACAAGCCGTCGACACCCAAGTGGTAGAACACATTGAAGCGTTCGATCCACAGTGTTTTCTCGACAAACTGCAGTGCAGCTGTGCTGACATCAAAGTTGTTGTACAGCGGTAAGGTCACTGCCAAGCTCACGACGGAGCCGATCAGTGCAACCCAGCGCACGACCTTCGCATGTTCGTCACGCCCAAAGGCGAGCAAGATGACGCCAAATACGATGGGCGTCCAAATGGCAAGGCTCAATAAACCCATTTTTTATTCTCCTTATTTGAGCCAGACGAACCAGGTCATCAGCAAGAACACGCCCAGGATCATGACCAAGGCGTAGTGGTAGAGGTAACCCGTTTGCAACTGACGCGTCACAGCGGACACCCAACCCACCAATTTCCAAGAAGCGTTCACCACACCACCTTCAATGATGGCTTGGTCGCCGCCCTTCCACAGGCCGGTACCCAAAGCGCGCGCGCCACGGGCCAAGATGTTTTCGTTGACCCAGTCCATGTAGTACTTGTTCTCGAACAAGACGTAGATGGGGTGGCACACACGTTTGATCGCCGCAGGCACGGCTGGGTTCACCATGTACATGTAGTACGACGTGACCACACCGGCCAAGGCCAACCAGAACGGTGCTGTGCTGAATGCGTGCAAGGCCATGGCGACAGCGCCGTGGTACTCATGCGCCAACTCGTGCATCACGGGGTGCTTGTCGGCGTTGATGAAGATAGCGTCACTGAAGAACTCCCCGTACAACAGGGGGTCGATGGTGTAGAAACCAATCAGCACCGAGGGAATGGCCAACAAGACCAAAGGCACGGTGACCACCCAGGGCGATTCGTGCGGACCGTGGTCATGGCCGTGGTCGTCGTGATGGTCGTCATGCGCGTGGTGGTCATCGTGGTGCGCGTCTGGGTTTTGGTCGTAACGCTCTTCGCCGTGGAACACGAGGAAGTACATACGGAACGAGTAGAACGCGGTCACAAACACACCGGCCAACACGGCGAAGTGGGCAAAGCCTGCACCTGGCAAGGTGCTTTCAGCCACCGCTTCGATGATGCTGTCTTTGGAGTAGAAGCCCGAGAAGAACGGCGTACCGATCAAAGCCAGCGAACCCAGCAACGAGGTGATCCAAGTGATGGGCATGTACTTGCGCACGCCACCCATCCAACGGATGTCTTGGTTGTGGTGCATGCCCATGATGACGGAACCAGCACCCAAGAACAGCAAGGCTTTGAAGAACGCATGGGTCATCAAGTGGAACACGGCCACCGAATAAGCCGAAGCGCCCAAGGCCACCGTCATGTAACCGAGTTGCGACAAGGTGGAATAAGCCACGACGCGTTTGATGTCGTTTTGAATCAGGCCCAAGAAGCCCATGAACAAGGCCGTGATGGCACCGATGACCAAGATGAAGTTCAAGGCCGTGTCTGACAACTCAAACAACGGCGACATGCGTGTGACCATGAAGATACCGGCCGTCACCATGGTCGCGGCGTGAATCAACGCAGAAATTGGCGTGGGGCCTTCCATCGAGTCAGGCAACCACACGTGCAACGGAAACTGAGCCGACTTGCCCATCGCGCCGATGAACAAGCAGATGCAGATCACGGTCACCAACATCCAGTCAGTGCCAGGGAACGTGAGGGCACCCAACTCGCCTGCTTTGGCAAACGCTTCGGTGTAGTTCAAGGTGCCGCCGTAGGCTGCGATCAAACCAATGCCCAAGATAAAACCGAAGTCACCCACACGGTTGACCAAGAAGGCTTTCATGTTGGCGAAGATCGCCGTGGGTTTGTTGAACCAAAAACCGATCAACAAATAAGACACCAAGCCCACCGCTTCCCAACCGAAGAACAGTTGCAACATGTTGTTGCTCATGACGAGCATCAACATGGAGAAGGTGAACAAAGAGATGTACGAGAAGAAGCGGTTGTAACCCTCGTCCTCTTCCATGTAGCCAATGGTGTAGAGGTGAACCATCAAGGACACGAAGGTCACGACGCACATCATCATGGCAGTGAGGCCGTCGATGAGGAAACCAATTTCCATTTTCAAATCGCCCACCACCATCCAGGTGTAGAGGGTTTCATTGAAGCGGGCACCGTCCACGGCGACGCTTTGCAGCGTCATGGCAGACAACACGAACGCGATGAACACGCCCAAGATGGTCAAGGAGTGGGTCAAGCCGCGGCCAATTTTGTTACCGCCCAAGTGGGTACCAAAAATACCGGCCAAGGCAGAACCCACCAGGGGCGCCATGGGCACAGCCAACAGAGTAGAAGCTTGCAGGGTTTGTGACATGATGAATTAACCCTTGAGCGTGTTGAGTTCATCCACGTTGATGCTGGATTTGTTGCGGAACAACTGCACCAGAATCGCCAAGCCAATAGCGGATTCAGCAGCCGCCACGGTCAAGATGAAGAAAACAAAGATTTGGCCGTTCAAGTCACCCAAGTAGTGAGAGAACGCCACGAAGTTCATGTTGACCGCGAGCAACATCAATTCGATCGCCATCAACAAGACGATCAAGTTTTTGCGGTTCAAGAAGATACCGATCACCGAGAGCGCGAACAAAATCGCACCCAACGTGAGGTAATGGCCTAAGGTAATGCTCATGCTTGGGTCTCCTCTGCGGCGGGTGCAGCGGGTGCGGGTTTCACCGCATCCATCTTCACCAGTTCCACACGGTCACGGGCCTTGACACGCACTTGGTCGCCCGCATTTTGGAATTTGCTGTCCTTGCGCGCACGCAAGGTCAAAGCGATGGCAGCAATCAAGCCCACCAACAAAATCAACGCCGCCACTTGCACGGGGTACAGGTACTCGGTGTAGAGCAACACGCCCAAGGCCTTGGTGTTGGAGGCTTGCGCCACCACCACATGGCCCACATCCGCCGCAGGCAATGCAGCAGAGGCGGCGTCCATGGCCGCAGACGCTGCATCGACGGGCACCACCGCCGTCACGGCGGCTGGTGCAATGACTTGCGCAGCGAGTTGTTTTTGGGGTTCGCTGACGCGGAAGCCGCCCAACAACACAGCCGCCAATTCGAGCGCAATCACAGCGCCGACCGTGGCTGCCAGGGGGAAGTGTTTCCAGAAACCTTGGCGAATGCTGTCGATGTTGATGTCCAACATCATCACCACAAACAAGAACAAGACCATCACGGCACCGACGTACACCAGCACCAGCGCGATCGAGAGGAATTCTGCTTTGAGCAACATCCAAATACCCGAGGCTTGGAAGAACGCCAAGACCAGGTACAACGCAGCGTGCACAGGGTTACGCGCCGTGATGACGCGGAAAGACGCAAACAGCA
>JBPCSU010000164.1:0-7521 GCA_051006815.1 Limnohabitans sp. | reverse complement strand
AGAGCTGGCCAAATCACACGCCAGCGTGCCATCGATCGGTGAACTGACCTTGACCCTGCGCGAGTTGGTACCGCAGATTGCCAAACACGGGACTTTCAATTTCTTGCTTTCGAACGGACAAGCTTTGTGGGCGCATGCCTCCACCCACCTGTGCTACATCGAACGCAAGCACCCGTTCTCAACGGCCACGCTGAGCGACCAAGAGATGAGCATCAACTTTGCGGAACATGCCTCGCCCGACGACCGGGTGGCGGTAGTAGTGACCGCACCGCTCACCACCAACGAGGTGTGGACGCCGTTTCAGCCCGGCGAATTGAAAGTGTTTGTCGACGGCCAAGCTCTGGCAGCCTGATGGGCGAAAGCGGCTGTTAGTGCTGCGTTGCCGCTTCCAGCGCGTCCACAAACATCGCGGCCACATCGAAGCCGGTTTGGTCGAAGATTTCCTGGAAGCAAGTCGGGCTGGTGACGTTGACCTCGGTGAGGCAGTCGCCAATCACGTCCAAGCCGACCAACAGCAGCCCACGCTTGACCAGCGTCGGTCCTAGCGCTTCGGCAATTTCGCGATCGCGCGCTGAGATGGCTTGTGCCACGCCCTTGCCACCGGCCGCCAAGTTGCCACGCACTTCACCGCCTTGTGGAATACGCGCCAAGCAATAAGGCACCACTTGACCCCCGATGACGAGCACGCGTTTGTCGCCCTTGTCAATCGCAGGAATGAACTTTTGCACCATCACGGTTTGTGCACCGTCACGGTTCAAGGTTTCGATGATGGCACCGAGGTTCAAGCCATCGTCTTTGACACGGAAGATGCCCATGCCGCCCATGCCATCGAGCGGCTTCAAAATGATGTCGCGGTGCTGTGCATGGAAGGCACGAATGGCCTCGGCACTGCGTGTCACCAACGTGGGGCTGATGAACTGAGCGAACTCCAAAATGGCCAGCTTCTCGGGATGGTCACGCAAGGCGGCAGGTTGGTTGAACACCTTGGCGCCTTCCCGCTCAGCCTGTCCGAGCAAATGCGTGGCGTAGAAATATTCACTGTCGAACGGCGGGTCTTTACGCATCACGATGGCATCTGCACTCTTCAGAGCGAAGTGTTCGTCCACGCGTTGCACCTCAAACCAGTTCGTCGCATCGCCCGTCAATCGGACATGCTGCACACGTGCCGTGACGTGCTGTCCGCTCTGCCACACGATGTCGTGCGGCTCACACGCCAACACTTGATGGCCGCGACGTTGCGCTTCGCGCATCATGGCAAACGTGGTGTCCTTGTAAATTTTGAAGGACGACAGCGGGTCCGCGACAAACAGAATTTGCATGCTTAGATCTCGATCTTGCTGCCCAGCTCCACCACGGAGTTACTAGGCAAGTTCAAGAAGTCTGCGGCCGAGCTGGCATTGAGGTGCATCTGAGCAAACAGTTTTTCACGCCATGCCGACATGCCACTGCCCACCGTAGGCACGATGCTGTCGCGAGACAAGAAGTAACTGGTGGTCATGGGGTTGATTTCACAGCCCATGCCATGCAGGTGCGTCAAAGCACCTGGCACGTCGGGATCGTCTTTGAAGCCGTAGTGAATTTCTACTTGCCAGCAGTTGTTGCCCAAGGCTTTGATTTGCAACCGTTCGGCATCGTCAATCCATGGCACCTCATGGTTTTGCACGTTCACGAACAAGTTTTGTTGGTGCAGCACTTTGTTGTGCTTGAGGTTGTGCAACATGGCGTTAGGCACAGCGCCTTTGCCAGACGTCAAGAACACCGCTGTACCGTCCACGCGTGTGGGCGGCGACAGAAACACGGCATCCAAAAAGCTGGGGAGGTCCAACGCATCTTCTTTGCGTTTCTCATAAAGAATGCCGCGACCATCACGCCACGTCAGCATGAGCATCATGATGACGGACGCGATCAACAACGGGAACCAACCACCTTCGAACAGCTTCAACAAGTTGGAGGCCCAGAAAACAAAGTCAACGCAGAAGAAGAAGCTGGTCGCCGCCAAGCACCACCAGAAGGGGTATTTCCAACCGTAGTGAATCACAAAGAAAGTGAGCACGGTGGTGATCAACATGTCGGTACACACCGCGATGCCGTAGGCCGCCGCCAAGTTGCTCGAGGACTTGAACATCATCACCGCCAACACAATGACGGCAAACAACCCCCAGTTCACAAACGGAATGTAGATTTGGCCCGTGTCTTTGACGCTGGTGTGCAGCACTTGCAAACGCGGCAAGAAGCCCAGTTGCACCACTTGCTTGGTCACGCTGAAAGCGCCTGAAATCAAGGCTTGTGACGCAATCACCGTCGCCGCAGTGGCCAAGCCCACCAGCGGCACCAACAACCAGTCGGGTGCCATATTAAAGAAGGGGTTGGCCACAGCCTCGGGTTCGTTCAACAACAACGCGCCTTGGCCAAAGTAGTTCAAGGTGAGCGAAGGCATGACGATGAAGAACCACGCAATGCGAATGGGCTTCTTACCGAAGTGGCCCATGTCCGCATACAAAGCTTCACCGCCCGTCACACACAACACCACCGCGCCCAAAATCAAAAACGTGACTTCAGGCTCTGTGAAGATAAAACGCAAGGCATGGTGCGGACTGATGGCCCACAAAATTTCGGGATGCGAGGCGATGTGATACACCCCCAACGACGCAATGGCCGCAAACCAAACGATGGTGATCGGGCCAAAGAATTTGCCAATGCCGCTGGTGCCTTTCTTTTGGACCGCAAACAAGCCAAACAAAATAATGAGCGTGAGTGGAATCACATATTTCTTGAAGGCCGGCGACACCACCTCCAAACCTTCCACCGCGGAAAGCACCGAAATGGCGGGGGTGATCACACCATCGCCATAAAACAAACAGGTGCCAAAAATGCCCACGATCAACATGCGGTGACGCAGCACCGGGCGGTCTTTGACCGCCATGGAGGCCAAGGCCAACATCGCCACCAAGCCGCCTTCGCCATGGTTGTCGGCACGCAGCACCAAAGCCACGTACTTGACCGAGACGATGATGGTCAGCGTCCAAAAGAAAATCGACAAGATGCCGTAGATGTTGTCGGGCGTGAACTCAACGTGGCCCGAGCCAAACACCTCTTTCATCGCATACAACACGCTGGTGCCGATGTCGCCATACACAACGCCAATGGCGCCCAAGGTGAGCGCCGCGAGCGACGACTTGCCGTGTTGATCCATGAATAACCTCAGTCGTAATTTTCTGCTTCGGGGTCGGTGGCTTCGAGTTCGTAACTCGCAGCCAACATGGCCAAGCGGCCAATGACGCCATACATGTAAAAGCGGTTCGGTGTGCTCGCCCCAGGCTTCATCCCTGGCTGCGGCGTGTGCGCGCTTTGTTCAAACGCCAACGGCACAAAACTCGCACCAGGGGCGTTCAAGTTCTCATCCACCCCACGATCGGCATGCACGCGGTAGAAGCCGCCCACCACATAGCGGTCCATCATGTAGACCACCGGCTCGGCCACCGCATCGTTCAAGCGTTCGTGCGTCAACACCCCTTCTTGGATGATGACTTGGTTCACCTCTTGGCCGTCTTTGACCACACTCATTTTGTTGCGTGTTTTGCGGTTGACCACGTCCAGGTCTTTCACATCACGCACGGTCATGATGCCCATGCCGTAGGTACCGTTGTCGGCCTTGACGATGACGAAGGGCTTTTCGTTGATACCGTACTCTTTGTATTTGCGCTTGATATTGGTGAGCAAAGCATCCACATTGGTTTTCAAACACTCCATGCCCGTGCCTTCGGCAAAGTTCACCTCGCCGCACTGGTTGAACATAGGATTGATCAGCCACGGGTCAATGCCCAGCAATTTGCCAAAACGCTTGGCCACCTCTTCGTAGCATTCGAAGTGCTTGCTCTTGCGACGCACGCTCCAACCCGCGTGGAGCGGTGGCAGCAGATGTTGCTCATGCAACTCTTCCAAGATGCCAGGAATGCCAGCACTCAAATCGTTGTTGAGCAAGATGGTGCAGGGGTCAAAGTCTTTCAAACCCAAACGACGTTTGCTGCGAATCACGGGCTCCAGCGTCACGCTGTCGCCGTTGGGCAAGTCGATGGTGGTGTTTTCTTTGATCTCGGGATTGATCGAACCAATGCGCACATTCAAACCCGCCATGTGGAAGATGCGCTGCAACTGCGCCACGTTCGACAGGTAGAAGGTGTTGCGCGTGTGGTTCTCAGGGATCACCAGCAGGTTGCGCGCTTCGGGGCAAATCTTTTCGATGGCCGCCATGGCGGCTTGCACCGCCAGCGGCAGCATCTCGGGGGTCAGGTTGTTCCAGCCGCCGGGGTACAGGTTGGTGTCGACCGGCGCCAGCTTGAAGCCCGCATTGCGGATGTCGACCGAGCTGTAGAAAGGTGGGGTGTGCTCCATCCATTCCAGACGGAACCAACGCTCGATGGCGGGCATGGAGTCGAGGATGCGCTGCTCGAGCTCGTTGATGGGGCCATTCAGGGCCGTGATGAGGTGGGGAACCATGGTGTCCTTGTCTGTGGAAGGCGATTCTAGGACTTTGAAATGACTAGATACGAACTTCGCCCTGTCCGAGCACGATGTATTTCAAAGAAGTCAATCCCTCAATGCCGACGGGACCACGGGCGTGGAATTTGTCGGTCGAAATGCCTATTTCGGCACCCAAACCGTATTCAAACCCATCGGCAAAACGGGTGCTGGCATTGACCATCACGCTGGACGAGTCCACCTCACGCAAAAAGCGCTGGGCGTGCATGTGGTCACGGGTCAAGATGGACTCGGTGTGGTGGCTGGAGTAATGGTTGATGTGGGCAATGGCCGCATCCAAACCGTCCACCACCTTGACGCTGATGATGGGCGCCAGGTATTCCTCAAACCAATCTTGCTCAGTGGCGTCCTTGAGGTTCGCACCTTTGACGCTAGCCAAGATGGCCTTGGCTTCTGGGCAGCAACGCATTTCCACGCCCTTGGCAGCGTAGATGGCGCCAATCTTGGGTAAGAAAGCTGCCGCCACCCCGCGCGCCACCAACAAGCTTTCGCTGGCATTGCAGGGGCTGTATTTTTGGGTCTTGGCGTTGTCGGCCACGGTCACCGCCATGTCGATGTCGCACGGGTCGTCCACATAGGTGTGGCAATTGCCATCCAAATGTTTGATGACCGGCACCTTGGCATCGCGGCTGATGCGCTCGATCAGCCCTTTGCCGCCGCGAGGGATGATGACGTCGACAAACGCAGGCATGGCAATCAAATGTCCCACCGCTTCGCGGTCGGTGGTTTGCACCAGTTGCACCGCATCGGTGGGCAAGCCGCTGTCGCGCAAGGCTTGTTGCACCAATTTGGCCAGGGCTTTGTTGGATTCAATCGCTTCCGAACCACCACGCAAAATGCACGCGTTGCCACTCTTGATCGACAGAGAGGCTGCTTCAATGGTGACATTGGGGCGGCTTTCAAAGATCATGCCGAACACCCCCAAAGGCACGCGCATTTGCCCCACACGAATCCCGCTGGGTTGTTGTTTCATGCCAATGATTTCACCAATCACGTCAGGCATCGCCGCCAACTGTTCACAACCTTGGGCGCACGTCTCCAGCACTTTGGGCGTGAGTTTGAGGCGGTCCACCATGGGCGCCTCCAGGCCTGCCGCCACGGCGCGCTCGATGTCTTTGGCGTTGTCAATTTGCAAGGCATCGATGTTGGCGCGCAGCAAGGCAGCCAGGTGACGCAAAGCGGCGTTCTTCACCGCCGCAGGGGCTTTGGCCATCAAGGCCGAAGCGGTCTTGGCTTGGGCGCCGAGGGCGTGCATGTGGTCTGCAACGTTGAATGTGGTCATGGTGTGATTTTCCTTCATGCGTGGCGCGGCATGCACGCGCGACACAAACGCATCGCCAAACGATGCAGGGCTTGCCAGTTGTCCGTGGGCCAGTCTGGCGCCTTCAGGCCTTTGACGATGCCGTCCACTTGGTGTGCCGACTGCAACAGCTTGTCGAGCATGCCCACGCTCAGACGCGGCAACACACGCTCAAACAAACGCTCGCGCGGCCCCCAAATGCGCTGCTCACGCAAGGCCATGGGCAGGGCTTTGCCGGAAGCCACGGCATCTTTGACACGCTTCAACGCGCGAATTTCTTCGGCCAAGGTGTAGTGCACCAGCACCTCGGCTTCGCCTTCGGCTTTGAGGCCGTCGAGCATGCGCTGCACACGCAAGGGCTGACCACTCAGCACGGCCTCTGAAAGCTTGAACACGTCATACCGCGCCACATTCAACACTGCGCGCTCGACTTGCTCAAAACTCAATTCACCAACGGGGTACAACAGCGCGAGTTTTTGAATTTCTTGATGGGCCGCCAACAGGTTGCCTTCCACACGCTCCGCAAAAAATTGCAGCGTGTGTTGCCCCGCCTCACCCCCGGCCACGCGCTGCTGCTGCGCACCCAAGCGCTGCGCAATCCAGGTGGGCAAGGCATGGCGCTCGACCGGGTCCATCTGCACGCTGATGCCGTGGTTGTCCAACGCGCTGAACCAAGCCGTGGACTTGGTGGCTTTGTCGAGACGCGGCAACAACACCACAGTGAGGGTGCTGTCGTTGCCCTGCGCCAACTCGGCGATTTGCTGCAACGCCACGCTGCCTTCTTTGCCAGGCTTGCCTGAGGGAATGCGAATTTCAATGATCTGCTTGTCAGCAAACAAGCTCATGGAACCGCCTGCTGCCAGCACTTCGCCCCAATCAAAGTGCGCGCCCGCAACCGTGTACACGCTGCGTTCGGTATAGCCTTGTGCACGCGCCGTTGTACGCAACGCGTCGAGCGCTTCTTGTTGCAGCAGGGGCTCGTCCCCATGAAAGGTGTAGAGGCTGCGCAAGCCTTTGCTCGCTTGCGCTTGCAAGTGATTGGCAAATTGAGTCGCCGCGACTTGCATGCTTAGATTTGACGAATCGCCGCCAACCGACGTTGCAGTTGCAACACCAAGTCGGTTTCCATGTCTTTGTAGAGCAAGCCCTCTTCAGACTCTTTCGACAAAGCACCGGTCTCGTTGAAGTTGATGTCGCGCGTGAGCATGATTTCTGTATCGGGAATCAGCTCAATGCCGTTGCGTGAACGCACGCGAAAGCGGTAGCGCAGACGCAACTGAAATTCACGAATCGCCCCGGTGGACGTACGCCCCACCACCACTTTTTCGCGCAGCTCAAACAACTGATCGCAGATCACGTCAGCGCGTTCGATTTGCTTCGCGTCGGTGATGACTTCAACTTGCCCCGACGACTCCAAGCCACGTTGCAAACGAACCCCAAAAGGTGACGTCACCGGGATGCTGCTGAACAAAGTGCGGAATGCGTAATTGGGTGGTTTGCGCAACTCAAACCCACACCCCGCCAGGCCGAACCCTGAGGCGGCAGCAATCAACCATGCGCGGCGTGTGGTGTGCATATCAACCTTTAAACAACGATGTTGACCAGGCGACCAGGCACCACGATGACTTTCTTCGCCGGCGCCCCATTGGCCTGTTTGACAAAGGCCTCGGTCGCCAAGGCCG
>JBPCSU010000163.1:0-4445 GCA_051006815.1 Limnohabitans sp. | reverse complement strand
TTCGGTAGGCACCCCTGCACGTAACACCAACAACGCAGCAGCGTAGGCCCCCACGCCAAAGTAAGCCGCATGGCCAAACGAGTGCATGCCTGCAGGCCCCATGATGAAGTGCAAGCTGACTGCAAACAACGCAGCAACAGCCAAGTCAATGGCCAACACCAAGGTGTACGGGGTGTCTGCCGTGAACAGCGGCAAAGCAAACAGCACAACGGCCATGCACACCCACGCCGCTTGCGTGCGTGGGCTGCTCAATACAAAAGGGGTGTCTTGCTCAGCGCTGACCCGCGGTGCACTTTGCGGCCTGCCAAGCAAGCCCCAAGGGCGCACCATCAACACCGCTGCCATCACCAAAAACTCGGCGACCAAGGTGAGTTTGGAAAATGCGAGCGACACGCCCCACACGTCCACGGTGCCGATGGCGATGCACAGCGCTTTGATTTCTGCAATCAACAACGCTGCCACAAACGCGCCGGGAATCGAGCCCATGCCGCCGACGACCACCACCACAAAGGCGTCGCCAATGGTGGCCATGTCTAGCCCCAAGTGCGCGGGTTCGCGCGGCAGTTGCAGCGCGCCGCCCAACCCTGCCAGCGCACAGCCCAATGCAAACACCGCGGTAAACAAATGACGTGGGTTGATGCCCAAGGCCCCCAACATCTCGCGGTCTTGTGTGGCCGCGCGCACCAAGACACCAAAGCGTGTGCGTTGCAAGCTCCACCACAACACGGCCAGCACCAGTGGGCCCATGGCGATCAAAAACAAATCGTAGGTAGGAAAGCGTCGCCCCAAGATGTCAACGGCACCACTCAGGCCGGGCGCACGAGGCCCCAACAAATCTTCCGCGCCCCACCACCACAGCGCGCCGTCTTGGATGACCAGCACCAAGGCAAAGGTGGCCAGCAACTGAAACAACTCGGGTGCTTGGTAAATGCGGCGCAACACCAGCACCTCCACCAACGCGCCCAACACGCCGGTGGCGAGGGCTGCACACAGCACGAGCACAAAGTACGCGGTGGTCTGGCTGGCCCCCTCGCTCCACACGCCGCCGAGAGCCGCATGCAATGCAGCCGACACAGTGGGCGAAGCGTGCGACACCAGTGAATAGGCCACATACACACCCAGCATGAAGAACGAGCCGTGTGCAAAGTTGACGATGCGCGTCACGCCGAAGATGAGCGACAAACCCGCCGCCACCAAAAACAAAGACGACGCGCTGGCCAACCCGTTGAGGGCTTGCACAAAAAAGCTAGCGAGGTCCATGGGGCGGTTGAGGGCTCAAATTAAAACGCCCGCAAGAGGCGGGCGTTGTGTTGGGGTGGGTGGGCGATCAATTGCTGGGTCGCAATTTTTTCACAACGTCATCGCTGGGCTGCACGCTGGCCCCATCGATGTAGCGGTAGTCTACCAACACGCCTTTGCCGTTGTCGTTTTTGGTGCGACCCAAGAACGCACCCATGGTCGACTGGTTGTCTTGTTTGCGGAACATCGCTTTGCCGTAGGGCGTGCTGAAGCTCAAACCGCTGAAGGCAGTGACCAGCTTTTCGCTGTCCGTGCTCTTGGCCTTGGTGATGCCCGCTGCCAAAGCTTGAATCATGCTGTAGCCCACCACCGAGCCCAAGCGCGGGTGGTCGTTGTACTTGCGGTGATAGGCCAAGAAGAAGGCTTTGTGTTCGGGTGTTTGCACGCCGTACCAGGGATAGCCGGTGACGATCCACCCATTGGGCGTTTCATCTTTGAGGGGTTCCAAATACTCGGGCTCGCCGGTGAGCAAACTCACCACCTCGCGTCCTTGAAACAAGCCGCGCGTGTTGCCTTCGCGCACAAACTTGGCGAGGTCGGTGGCAAACAGCACGTTGAAAATGGCGTCGGGTTTCGCGTCGGCCAAGGCTTGGGTCACCGAGCCGGCGTCAATCTTGCCCAGCGCGGGGGCTTGCTCGCCCACAAACTCCACATCGGGCTGCGCAGCCTTCAGCAGTTGTTTGAACGTGGCGGCGGCCGACTGGCCGTATTCGTAGTTGGGGTACACCACGGCCCAGCGTTTTTTCTTGAGCTTGGCGGCTTCGGGCACCAGCATGGCCACTTGCATGTAGGTGCTGGCACGCAGGCGGTAGGTGTAGCGGTTGCCGTTTTGCCAAACCATTTTGTCGGTCAGCGGTTCGCCGGCTAGGAAGAACACTTTGCGCTGTTTGGCAAAGTCGCCCAAGGCCAAGCCGATGTGAGAGAGAAAGGTGCCCGACAGCACGTCCACCTTCTCGCGGCTCAGCAGCTCTTCGGCGGCGCGCACGGCATCACCGGGCGATGCGTTGTCGTCACGGATGACGAGTTGCAGCTTCTTGCCATTCACGCCGCCGGCAGCGTTGATTTCTTCCACCGCCAATTCCATGCCTTTTTTGTAAGGGTCAAGGAAAGCAGGCTGCGCTTTGTAGCTGTTGATTTCGCCGATCTTGATGACGTTTTGGGCGAAGGCGGGCAGCGTGGCCACGCTCAGGGCAAGGGTGGCAGTGCGCAGTGCAGAGGAGAAAAAGGTATTCACGGGCGTGGCCTTTGAAAACACGCGTTGACAGGTCGCTACCAACGCAAGAAAAAGCAGAAGCCTCAATTGTCTTGCAAACCCCAGTTGCGTTTGCATACGAGATAACAAAAGCCCCGCAAGTTTTGCAACTTGCGGGGCTTTGTTTGGGCAAGGCGAATTAAGCCGTGGCCAAGCGGTCTTCCAATGCTTTGAGCGTGTCGCTCATGGCCTTGGGCAGGTTGTGTGACAACTTGCTGAAGTGCTCTTCGTGCAACTTGAACTCTTCAGCCCAAGCTGCTTTGTCGATGTGTGTGACTTTTTGGAAGTCTTCGGCGCTGAACTCAATACCCGTCCAGTTGATTTCGCTGTAGTTGGGGGCTACACCAAACATGGTGTCGTGGCCCTTTGCTTTGCCTTCCAAGCGGTCGATGATCCACTTCAACACGCGCATGTTGTCGCCGTAGCCCGGCCACACGAACGAGCCAGATTCGTCTTTGCGGAACCAGTTGACGCAGTACAACGCGGGCAGCTTGTAGCCAGCGGCTGCTTGCTTGGCGCCCATGTCCAACCAGTGTTGGAAGTAGTCGCTCATGTTGTAGCCGCAGAAGGGCAACATCGCGAACGGGTCGCGGCGCACCACGCCTTGCGCGCCAAAGGCGGCGGCGGTGGTCTCAGAGCCCATGGTTGCGGCCATGTAGACGCCCTCGGTCCAGCTGCGTGCTTCGGTCACCAATGGCACGGTGGTGGAGCGACGGCCGCCAAACAACATGGCGTCAATCGCCACGCCATCGGCATCGTCCCATTGGGGGTCGAGCGCGGGGTTGTTGGTGGCAGCCACGGTGAAGCGGGCGTTGGGGTGAGCGGCTTTGGCGCCGGTTTCTTTGGCGATGGCGGGCGTCCAATCTTTGCCTTGCCAGTCGATCAAGTGGTCGGGCAACTTGCCGGTGTCTTTTTCCATGCCTTCCCACCACACGTCGCCGTCGTCAGTGAGCGCGACGTTGGTGAAGATCACGTCTTTGTGCAAGCTCAACATGCAGTTGGGGTTGGTTTTCATGTTGGTGCCAGGAGCGACGCCAAAGTAACCCGCTTCAGGGTTGATGGCGTACATCTTGCCGTCGGCGTGGGGTTTGATCCAAGCGATGTCGTCACCGATGGTGGTGACTTTCCAGCCATTGAAGGCTGCCGGCGGCACCAACATCGAGAAGTTGGTTTTGCCGCATGCGCTGGGGAACGCGGCTGCCACGTGGTACTTCTTGCCCTCGGGGCTGGTCACGCCCAAGATGAGCATGTGTTCGGCCAACCAACCTTGGTCGCGGCCCATGTTGGACGCAATGCGCAAGGCAAAGCACTTCTTGCCCAACAAGGCGTTGCCGCCGTAGCCTGAGCCGTACGACCAGATTTCGCGGGTCTCGGGGTAGTGCACGATGTACTTGGTGTTGGGGTTGCAAGGCCAAGAGGTTTTGTCTTTTTCGCCCGCCGCCAAGGGGGCGCCCACGGTGTGCACGCAAGGCACGAAGGGGCCGTCGGTGCCGATCACGTCGTACACGGCTTTGCCCATGCGGGTCATCAGTTTTTGGTTCACCACCACGTAGGCGCTGTCCGACAGCTCAATGCCGACGTGCGCAATGTGCGAACCCAAGGGGCCCATGCTGAAGGGGATGACGTACATGGTGCGGCCCTTCATGCAGCCGTCGAACAAGGGGTTCAACGTGGCGCGCATGTCGGCAGGTGCCATCCAGTTGTTGGTGGGGCCAGCATCTTCTTTTTTCTCGGAACAGATGTACGTGCGGTCTTCCACACGCGCCACGTCGGAAGGGTCGGAGCAGGCCAAGAAGGAATTGGCGCGCTTGGCGGGGTTGAGCTTTTTGAAAGTGCCCGCGTCGACCAGTTGTTGGCACAGGCGGTCGTATTCTTCTTGGCTGCCGTCACACCA
>JBPCSU010000162.1:0-3066 GCA_051006815.1 Limnohabitans sp. | reverse complement strand
GGCCCGTTGGTGATGTTGACGGGGTGGTCGAGGTTGTTCAAGAACACACGAATGATTTCGCCAAACCCCAAGGTGACGATGGCCAAGTAGTCGCCACGCAACTTGAGTGTGGGCGCGCCCAGCAGCACGCCAAACAAACCGGCCAAGCCTGCAGCCACGGGCAGCACCAGCCACAGGCTCATGTGCAAGCCATCGGGGAACAGGGTGGCGATCCAAGGAAACACATCGGTCAAATGCGGCGAGGCCAGCAAGCCAAACATGTAGGCGCCCACGGCAAAAAACGCCACATAGCCCAAGTCGAGCAAGCCTGCATAGCCCACCACGATGTTGAGGCCCAGGGCCAACAACACATATAAGAGCGACATGTCGGCAATGCGCACCCACGCGTTGCCAAAACTTTGCAGCACCAAGGGCAGCACCAGCAGCACAGCGGCCATGAGCCAACGGTTGGAAAAAAGTGTGTGTGGCATCGTGATCAAGCCCTGTCTGCCACGCGCTCACCCAACAAGCCCGAGGGGCGCAGGGTGAGGGTGACGATCAACACAATGAACGCCAAGATGTCGGTGTAGTGACTGCCCAGCACACCGCCGGTGAACTCACCCAAGTAGCCCGAGCCAATGGACTCAATCAAGCCCAGCAACAAGCCACCGACCACCGCACCGCCCAAGTTGCCAATGCCACCAAACACCGCCGCCGTGAACGCCTTGAGGCCAGGCAAGAAACCCATGGCATGGTGGGCGGTCCCGTAATTCATGGCCCACATCACACCGGCAATGGTGGCCAACACCGCACCAATGATGAAGGTGGCCGAAATCACCACATCGGGTTTCACACCCATCAGGCTGGCCACGCGTGGGTTCTCTGCCGTGGCGCGCATGGCGCGGCCTAACTTGGTTCGATTGACCAACCACGACAACACAGCCAACGCCACCACCGTCAGGCCCAAGATCATCAGCTGCGTGGGCGTGATGACGGCCTCGCCAATTTCAAATGGGGTGGTGGACAACAACGTGGGGAAGGGTTTGTAGTTGGGTTTCCACACAATCATGGCCAGCGTTTGCAACAAGATGGACATGCCAATGGCGGTAATGAGTGGCGCCAACTTGGGCGCGTTGCGCAGCGGGCGGTAGGCGATTTTTTCAATCGCATAGTTCAGCGTGGCTGCAGCGACAGATGCCACCACCATCGCAATCAGCAACACCACCCAACCCGGTGTCTCGGGCATGAGGGGTTGAAGCCAACCAATGACCGACCAGCTGCACAAGGCCCCCACCATCAACACTTCGCCGTGTGCAAAGTTGATGAGGTTGATGATGCCGTAAACCATGGTGTAGCCCAGCGCCACCAGTGCGTACATGCTGCCCAAGACCAAGCCGTTGATGACCTGTTGAAGCAAGACGTCCATGCCTTATTTCCCTGCTTGTTTGTTCTTATCGCGCAAGTGGCGCAATTTGTCAGCGATTTTGATTTCTAAACCACGTTCCACAGGTCGGTAAAAGCCCGTATTTTCCAAACCCTGCGGCATGTAGTTTTCGCCGGCAGCAAAACCGTCTTCTTCGTCGTGGGCGTAGCGGTAGCCCTTGCCCCAGTCCATGTCTTTCATCATCTTTGTAGGAGCGTTGCGCAGGTGCATGGGCACGGGACGCGTGCCATCTTTTTTCACCAACGCGCGGGCTTCGTTGTAGGCCTTGTAGACCGCATTCGATTTGGGCGCCACGGCCAAATACACCACACACTCGGCCAAGGCCAACTCCCCTTCGGGCGAGCCCAAGCGTTCGTACACCTCGGCCGCATCCAGCGCCAAACGCAAGGCGCGTGGGTCAGCCAAGCCAATGTCTTCAGCGGCCATGCGTATCAAACGACGCGCCATGTACTTGGGCTCGGCCCCGCCGTCCAACATGCGCACCAACCAATACAAGGCGGCATCGGGATCCGACCCGCGCACGGATTTGTGCAACGCGCTGATGGTGTCGTAAAACTGTTCCCCACCTTTGTCGTAACGGCGCATGCGCTCGCCCAGCACGCGCAGCAACCATGCGTCGTTGATTTCTTCTAGCTTCTCGCGTCCCGCCGCCACCGACAAGGTTTCGAGGGTGTTGAGCAAGCGGCGTGCATCGCCATCGGCATACGCAATCAACCGTTCCAACGCCGCCGCATCCAATGCAGGCACCGCGCCTATGGCTTGTGCTTTGGCGATGATTTGGCCCAAGTCTTCAGCGCTCAGCGACTGCAACACATACACCGCCGCACGCGACAACAAGGCCGAGTTCACTTCGAACGAGGGGTTCTCGGTGGTTGCCCCTATGAAGGTGAACAAGCCCGATTCGACGTGTGGCAAAAACGCGTCTTGCTGGCTCTTGTTGAAGCGGTGCACCTCGTCGACAAACATGATGGTGCGTTTGGGGTCGAGTGAATCGCGTGCGGCCAAGGCCAGATCAACCGCTTCGCGAATTTCTTTGACGCCTCCCAGCACCGCGCTGATGGACAAAAACTGTGCGTCAAACGCATCGGCCATCAAGCGTGCAATGGTGGTTTTGCCCACACCGGGCGGGCCCCACAAAATGCAGCTGTGCGGTTGGCCCGATTCAAACGCCACCCGCAACGCCATGCCCTCGCCCAGCACATGTTGCTGGCCAATGACCTCGCCCAAGGTGCGCGGACGCAAACGCTCGGCAAGTGGAATGTGGGTGGAAGACACGCTAGAAAAGGCTTTGTTTAAAAAGAGTCAGAGTGTAGCGAAGGGGGCCGTGTCACCCCAATAAACCTGTCGCTTGAAACACCTCACGCCAAGCCGCCAGCTTGCGTTCAAACGACCAACTGGCGTTGGCCGGACTGGTAGAGGGCAAGGGGTACACCGGCAGTCCCAACGCACGGGTGTGCTGGGCATGTTTGAAGCTTTCGCCGCCGTTGTGTGCAATGGCTTGCAAGGCCGGACAGTGGGTGCGCAGACTGGGCAAATCGTTGGGCTGCGGGTTTTGAATGGCGGTGTCTAAGCTGCCTTCGCGTTCACACGCGGCGTACACATCCCACAACCCCACCCCGTGCTGCAACAACCACTGCACACGG
>JBPCSU010000161.1:0-4308 GCA_051006815.1 Limnohabitans sp. | reverse complement strand
GGTCACGGGCTTAGTTGCTGGTTTGGCAGCTGCTTTCTTCACGACAGGTTTCTTTGCTGGTGCTTTTGCAGCGGTTTTAGCAGCAGTTTTAGTCGTGGTTTTGACAGGGGCTTTTTTAGCAGTGGTGCTCACGGAAATTCCTTGAAAATTAAAAGAATAAACAGTTTATACCGTTTAATTTAAATTGCCAACTGTCATATAAGTCACGGTTTTGTCACAAACTCGAACGCCCACGGTGTCTTTTGCCATGAGACAGATTCTTGCTTTAGCAAGTGAGTGGACTGAGGGTATTCAGTTGACCATTCTCCAGAGGTGGTGAGGGTGATGCGTTGCTTGTGTTCGTCACAGTGCAACGTTAATTTTTGGTAGTCGGGATCTTGGCGGGCGTGGCACAGAATCAAACTCAAGCGCAAGGCCATCAGCAGTTTGGCGAATTCAGATTCTTCCAATTCACCTTCTAGTTTTTTGAGCTTTCCGCGTTGGCCCAGCACCAGCAGGCCCAAGCGGTGCAGTTCGAGCATGCTGAACCCGACCAAGTCGGCGTTGTCCAAAATATAGGCGCCGTGCTTGTGGTAATCGCTGTGAGAAATGGCCACGCCCACTTCATGCAGCTGTGCCGCCCACTGGAGTTTGCGAGACAGGCGTTCGAATTGCGCTGCATCGTCGTTCGCCAGCTGAGGGAAGATGCGTTTCAGCAGGAACACCGCGACTTGACCCACGCGCTGGCCTTGCTGTGTATCCACTGCAAATTTCAAAGCCAAGCGCTGCACCGACACATCACGGGTGTCGGTGTTGTGGTCTTCACGTTCCACCATTTCAAACAACACCCCGTGACGCAAGGCACCTTGTGCCACATGCAAGGTGGTGATTTGCAGCAGCGTCATCAGGGCGTGCAGCACACTCACACCGCCGCCAATCACCGCACGGCGGTCTTCCTTCAATCCCTCCAGTTGCACTTTGCTGGCACTGCCTGCGCGTACCAAACATTTGACCAGCCAATCTAAGCCATCGCGTGTGATTTCACCGTCAGGGAACCCCGCCAGTGCCAATATCTCAGCCACGGCACCTACCGTGCCCGATGCGCCGTAGGCCTTGGTCCACTTGGTGCGCGGGTAGACGGTGAGGGCTTCTTCGAGTACTGCTTGCGCCGCTATTTCAGCGCGGTAAAAGGCTTGCTCGGTGAACTCCCCTTTTGGAAAGTACTTCATGGACCAAGTGACGCTGCCGACGCGGAACGAGGCAGTTTCAGTGGCTTCCAAGCCGTGGCCCAGCACCAACTCGGTGGAGCGCCCCCCAATGTCAATCACCAAGCGTTGCTCGTTGTCGCTGGGCAGCAAATGCGAGACGCCTTGGTAAATCAGCCGGGCTTCTTCTGTGCCGGCAATGACCTCAATCGGGTATCCCAAAATGTCGCAACCGCGTTTCAAAAACGTTTCTCGGTTTTTGGCTTCACGCAAAGTTTGCGTGGCCACAGCACGCACCTGTGATTTTTTAAACCCAGACAAACGCTCCGCAAAACGCGCCAAGCATTCCCAGCCGCGTTGCATGGCCTCGTCGGTGAGGTTGCGGTCGGCATCCAAGCCGTTGCCTTGGCGCACGGTTTCTTTGAGGTAGGCGACGCGTTGAATTTGTCCGTGGTCGTAGCGTCCGATTTCGAGTCGAAAGCTGTTCGAGCCCAAGTCAATGGCTGCGAGGAGGGTGCCGTGTTTCATGAAAAAAATATTACCGTTTAATCATGACAAATATATGTCACACCGCTGTCACGAACGATCTCTAAAGTTCGCATCTATCACTTCATTGAGGCGGCCATGAATACCTTTGACGAAAACGACCAACGCAACCACCCCCGTCACGAGACGACCGATTTTTCAAACATGGTCGATGGCTTGTTGAGCCGCCGTGATTGGTTGGGCGCAGCAGGTGCGGCCAGCATGGGTTTGTTTTTTGGCGGTGAAAGCTTGGCACAGGCCGGTCGCACGACCAAGACCGCAGGTACGTCAGGTCCCCGCATCGGGTTCAAACCCATTGCTGCCAATGCGCTAGACACCATCACCGTGCCCACGGGCTATCAGTGGCGTTCACTGGCCTCGTGGGGTGATGCCATCTTGCCGGGCGGCACGGCGTTTGACTCCGTCACGCGTGGCACAGCCACGAGCCAAAGTTTGTCGATCGGGGACAACAACGACGGCATGAGCTTCTTCAGCTTAAGTCCAGACCATGCCGTGATCGCCGTCAACAACGAATACGCCAACTACGAGTATTTGTTTCTCAATGGCCGTTGCAGCAGCATTGAGGACACGCGCAAAGCGCAAGCTGCCCATGGCGTGAGCGTATTTGAAGTGCGTCGCGTGGCAGGTGTGTGGCAGCTGCAATCGCAGGCGCCTTTGAACCGTCGCATCACGGCCAACACAGAAATGCGTTTGAGTGGCCCTGCCGCAGGGCATGCCTTGCTCAAAACCATGGCTGATCCCACAGGCACGATGGCGTTGGGGACGTTCAACAACTGCGCCAACGGCCGCACCCCATGGGGCACCTATTTGACGTGTGAAGAAAACTTCAATGGCTATTTCGGCACGGCTGAAGCCTTGCCAGACACCGCTGCATTCAAACGCTATGGCATCAGTGCCAAAGGCGCAGGCTTCAATTGGTTTCCCTTCGACGGACGTTTCGATTTGGCCAAGAACCCGAATGAGCCCAACCGTTTTGGTTGGGTGGTTGAGATTGACCCGATGGATCCCACCAGCACACCGATCAAACGTACAGCCTTGGGGCGTATGAAGCATGAGAACGCTGAAGTGGTGGTAAACGCCGATGGTCATGTGGTGGTCTACATGGGTGACGACGAAAAGGGCGAGCACATTTACAAGTTTGTGTCTGCCAAAAAATTCGATGCCAAGAACCCCAAAGCCCATCGCGACTTGTTAGACGACGGCACGTTGTATGTGGCCCGTTTTGCCACCGTGGAAGGGAAAGCGCAGGGCGAGGGTGAGTGGTTAGAACTCACCCATGGCAAAAACGGTTTGACGGCAGAAGCGGGCTTCAAAGACCAAGCCGATGTGCTGATTCATGCCCGTTTGGCCGCCACGGTGGTGGGGGCCACCACGATGGATCGCCCAGAGTGGATTGCTGCGCACCCCACGCAAGCACAGGTGTATGTCACGTTGACCAACAACAGCGATCGCGGAGCCAAGTCCAACCAAGCCTTGAACGGCCCCAACCCGCGTGCCAAAAACGTGTATGGCCAAATCGTGCGATGGACGCCGAAAGGCGGCGATCACACGTCGAGCCAATTTGCTTGGGACATCTTTGCGCTGGCTGGCAATCCCGTGTTGCACAAGGACGCGTATGCCGGCTCCTCCAACATCACGCCCGAGAACATGTTCAACAGCCCTGATGGATTGGCTTTTGACCGTGATGGGCGCTTGTGGATTCAAACCGACGGCGACTACAGCAATGCGAAAGAGTTTGCGGGCATGGGCAACAACCAAATGTTGTGCGCCAATCCTGTGACCGGCGAGATCAAACGTTTCTTGGTGGGGCCTGTGGGGTGTGAAATCACGGGCATCGCTTTGACGCCCGATCAAAAGACGATGTTTGTGGGCATTCAACACCCAGGCGAAAAGCTGACACCTTCACACTTTCCTCAAGGGGGTGACGCTGTGCCACGCTCCACCATCATTGCGATTTCGCGTCGTGATGGCGGTGTTGTGGGCGCTTAAGACAGCGCGTGCTCAAAGTGGCAGCAGCTTGATCGTCAAGCCAATCAGTGCGCAGAACGCAATCACTTCCATCACGCTGCGCTTGTATTTAAACAGGGCCACTGCAGCACCCAGGGCTATCAAGGCCGAGCGCACATCAAAGGCACCTGCAAAGCCTTCGGGCCACAGCAGGTGGTAGCCAAAGAACAAGGCGAGGTTGAGCACCACGCCCACCACGGCAGCCGTGATGGCGGTGAGGGGGGCCGTGAACTTGAGGTTGCGGTGCGTGCTTTCGACCAGCGGACCGCCCGCCAAGATAAAGATGAATGAGGGCAAAAAGGTGAACCACGTCACCAAGCAAGCTGCCAACGCACCCGCGGCCAACAAGCTCTCGGGCCCGAGCAACGCTTTGACATACCCGCCGATGAAGGCCACAAATGCCACCACCATGATGAGTGGTCCGGGTGTGGTTTCGCCCAAGGCCAAGCCGTCCATCATTTGCGTGGGCGTGACCCAGCCAAACTGACTGACGGCACCTTGGTACACATAAGGCAGCACGGCATACGCACCGCCAAACGTCAACAACGCGGCTTTGGTGAAGAACCAGCCC
>JBPCSU010000160.1:0-7909 GCA_051006815.1 Limnohabitans sp. | reverse complement strand
CACAATTTGCTCGCCGACGTGTGCGTATGCCAGTTCATTCACGCAGGCGGCAATGCGTTCGCGCAACACCGTCAGCGATTCGCCGTCCACCGGCGCCCAATGCGGATCGCGCCCGCGCCACAGCTTGGCATCTTCGGGCCATTCGGTTGCAATTTCGGACCAAGTTTTGCCTTGCAGATGGCCGAAGTGCCGTTCGCGCAAGCCTGTGTGAGGCACCACGCGCAACGACGTGGCTTGCGCATGGCTGTGTGCAATGGTTTGTGCGGTTTCGAACGCCCGCGCCAAGTCGCTGCTGTAAATAGCGCTGATGGGTTCGTCGCGCAAGGCATCGCCGACGCGCGCAGCCTGCCAGCGGCCCATGGGGTTGAGTCCGATGTCCAGCTGGCCTTGGATGCGGGTGTCCACATTCCAGGCGGTTTCGCCGTGACGGATGGCAAGAATTCGGGTGGCATTCATGGGGTTAAGTTTAGAGTCCATGGTTTTCGTGCAAAATAGCACGATCGTTCTTTTTTGAAAAAGCCATGGCCACCGCCTCTTCCCCGCCACGTGAAACCCGCGCTGCTCAAAAAGGGCAGCAAACCAAAGCCGCCATCGTCGATGCAGCTTTGGGCTTGGCCACGCAAATTGGCTTAGAAGGGCTGAGCATTGGTGCCGTGGCCGAGGTGGCGCACATGAGCAAGTCGGGCGTGTTTGCCCACTTTGGCTCGCGCGAAGAATTGCAGTTGTCGGTGATACGCGAGTACCACGACCGCTTTGAAGCCGAGGTGTTTGCCCCCATCCTGGGTGCACCGCGTGGATTGCCGCGATTACGCCAGTTGTTTGCCAATTGGATGCAACGCACATCTGCCGAAATTGATAGTGGTTGCCTGTATATCAGCGGTGCGGCGGAGCTCGATGACCGTCCCGGCCCTGTGCGTGATGCGCTCGCGCGCTCGGTCAAAACCTGGCTGGCCGCGGTGTACCGCACGGTGGTGCAGGCACGCGATGAAGGGCATTTGTCAGCCGATGCGGATGCCGAGCAGATGGTGTTTGAAATTCACGGTTTGATTTTGGCCTTGCAATACGACGCGAGGTTTTTGCGCTCCTCTAAGTCCTTGCCGCGCACGCTGCAAGGCTTCGAAAACATTTTGCTGCGTTACGGTGCAGCGCCCTCTTCACCCTCTCGTACCCGTTCTCAAGCTGCCACCAAGCGCAGTCACATCGTCAATCCATAAGGAGACCCACCATGCCCAGCTACACCCCACCCCTGCGCGACATGCAATTTGTGTTGCATGACGTGTTGAACGTGACCGATGACTTCAAGCAAATGCCCAAGCACGCGGAGATGGACGCAGACACCATTGCTGCTGTGTTGGAAGAGGGCGGCAAGTTTGCGGCAGAAGTGGTGTTCCCGCTCAACCAAGTGGGCGATCAGCAAGGCTGTGTGTTGAACCGTGAGACGCACGAGGTGCGCGCACCTGACGGGTTCAAAGCCGCATTTGCGCAGTATGTACAAGGCGGTTGGCCGTCGCTGAGTTGTGATCCGGCGTATGGCGGACAAGGCTTGCCCGTGGTGGTGAACCAATGTTTTTACGAAATGCTCAACAGCGCCAACCAAGCCTGGACCATGTATCCCGGCTTGACCCACGGTGCTTACGAAGCCTTGCATGCACATGGCACCGACGCGCAAAAGGCGCTGTATTTGCCCAAGCTCACCAGTGGTGAATGGACTGGCACCATGTGTTTGACCGAACCGCATTGCGGAACGGATCTGGGCTTGCTGCGCACCAAGGCCGAGCCACAAGCCGATGGCACTTACCGCATCACGGGCAACAAAATATTTATCAGTGCAGGCGAGCATGATTTGGTGAGCAACATCGTGCACTTGGTGCTGGCACGTTTGCCCGATGCGCCCGCAGGCAGCAAAGGCATCAGCTTGTTTGTGGTGCCCAAATTTCATGTGAACGCCGATGGCAGCTTGGGCGATCGCAATGGCATTTACTGCGGTGGCTTGGAGCACAAGATGGGCATCCACGGCAACGCCACGTGCCAGATGGTGTTGGACGGCGCCGTGGGCACGATGGTGGGTCAACCCAACAAAGGTTTGGCGGCCATGTTTGTGATGATGAATGCCGCGCGCATTGGCGTGGGCATGCAATCGTTGGGCTTGACCGAGGTGGCGTATCAAAACGCCTTGGCGTATGCCAAAGACCGAATTCAGTCACGCAGTTTGACGGGGGTGAAAGACCCTAGCAAACCTGCAGACAGCATCTTGGTGCACCCCGATGTGCGCAAGATGTTGCTCACCGCCAAGGCTTATGCCGAAGGAGGCCGTGCGTTGGCCTTGTACTGCGCCATGCTGATTGAACGCGAGTTGAACCACCCCGACGCCGCCGTGCGCGCAGAGTCGGCCGATCAGGTGGCGTTGTTGACGCCGATTGTCAAAGCCTTCATCACCGACAACGCGTGGACGTCCACGTCGGCTTGCATGCAGGTGTTTGGAGGGCATGGATTCATTCGCGAGTGGGGCATGGAGCAGTACGTGCGTGATGCGCGCATCAACATGATTTACGAAGGCACCAACACCATTCAAAGTTTGGATTTGTTGGGGCGCAAAGTGCTCGGCAACCAAGGTGCTTCCTTGAAGAAGTTTGGTGAAAAAATTGCGGCATTGGTCATGGCCGAACAGGGTAACGAAGACATGGCCGAGTTCATCAACCCGTTGGCCAAGTTGGGTCAGCAAATGACGCAGTTCACCGGTGAGATCGGCTACAAGGCCATGCAAAACGCGGACGAGGTGGGCGCAGCGGCCGTGGACTACTTGCGTGTGGCGGGGCACTTGGTATTGGGCTATTTTTGGGCGCGTATGGCGCAAGTGGCGTTGCAGAAAATCGCCGAAGGGAATCGCGATCCGTTTTACCAAGCCAAGTTGCAAACCGCCCGCTTCTACTTCGCCAAGCTGTTTCCTGAAACTGCGTCGCTCATGGTCACGGCCCGAGCGGGTGCGGCTGTGCTGATGGAGACAGATGCGGTGTTTGCATGAGTTATTTCTTTCCTCAAATCAGGTAAATTCAAACCATGACCGCGACACAACACTTCAAAACGCTGCTGAGCATCTCGCTCTTGGCGGCGACCAGCAGCTTTGCACAGATGACGCCCGTGGGCAGTTGGCACACCATCGACGACATAACGGGTGAGGCGAAAGCTGAAATTCAAATTGTCGAAAAAGAGGGCGTGCTCAACGGCCGCGTCATCAAGTCGTTGCGCAATGACCCAAACGCCAAGAAGATCTGCGATGACTGCAATGACGACCGCAAAGGTCAAGTCATCATTGGCATGGAGATCATTCGTGGCGTCAAACATGAAGCGTCGAACGAGCCTCTGTGGGCCGGTGGCGGCAAGATTTTGGACCCCGAGAACGGCAAGGAATACACCGTGAAAATGGTGCCTCGGGACGACGGTAAGAAGCTCCAGGTGCGAGGCTACATTGGCCCGTTTTACCGAACTCAAATTTGGCAACGCGTGCAGTAACAGGAAACTTATGACAGAAATTTTGAGCCACATCGATCAAGGTGTGATGACCTTGACGTTCAACCGCGTCGATAAAAAGAACTCGCTCACCGCCGACATGTACAGCGCCTTGGCCGATGCCGTGGCACAAGCTGCCAGCGATGCGGCCGTGCGCGTGTTGGTGTTTCAAGGACATGAGACGGTGTTTTGCGCGGGCAATGACATCGCTGACTTTTTGAACCACCCCCCGTCCACCCCCGACGCGCCGGTGTTCAAGTTGCTCCAAAACATTTCGGTTTTCCCTAAGCCTGTGTTGGCTGCTGTGGCCGGTCCTGCAGTGGGCATTGGCACCACGCTGCTGTTTCACTGCGATTTGGTTTATGCCGGCGACAACGCTGTGTTCGCCATGCCGTTTGTGAACTTGGGCATTTGTCCCGAAGCCGCCTCAAGTTTGTTGGCACCTCAAATGATGGGCTACCACCGCGCGGCAGAAGCGTTGTTGTTGGGTGAGCCGTTCATGGCCGAAGCGGCGTTGGAAGTGGGCTTGGTCAACCGTGTGCTGCCGCCGACAGAAGTCAATGCCTACGTGCAGACGCAAGCGCGCAAGTTGGCCGCCAAGCCCATGACATCACTCTTGGAAACCAAGCGCTTGATGAAAGCGGGTCAAGCCCAACTGGTGCAACAGCAAATGAATGCCGAGGCCACAGCATTTGGCCGCATGTTGCGCGAGCCAGCCGCCAAAGAAGCATTCAGTGCGTTCATGGAAAAGCGCAAACCTGACTTTTCCAAAATCTAAGGAATGCCTGGCATGCCAAATGTGACGCCGTCACCGGTTGTTTTTGAGTCCGAATACCTCGAAGGTTTTCGCCAAATCTACGAAGAAAAAATTGTCTTCAACCACACCTTGGGCCTGAAGTTGGTCAGTGTCACACCGGAAGAGGTGGTGGCCCGCATTGATATGCGCCCCGAGTTGGTCGGGCACTATGCCTACAACCGCATCCATGGCGGCGTCATCAGTGCGGTGCTTGATGCCATTGGCAGTGCTGCGGTGATGGCCTGCTTGGCGGCCAAGCACATGAAGGAATCCCCCGAAGAGCGCTTGGAGCGTTTTGCCAAACTGGGCACGATTGACTTGCGCGTCGACTACCTGCGCCCAGGCATTGGTGAGCACTTCACCATCCATGCCCATGCGCTGCGCGTGGGCACGCGTGTGGGCACCTCACGCATGGAATTTCGCGGTCCCGATGGCATGTTGATGTCTACGGGCACAGGCGCGTACATCGTCTCCTAGTCTTTGGGAATGATGCGTGGCTTGCCTTCTTTGTCGATGGCCACGTAAGTCAGGGTGGCCTCGGTCACTTTCATGTATTCCCCTTGGCTGCTGAAGCGCTCAGCAAACACTTCCACTTTCACACTGATGGAGGTGTTGCCAATGCGCTGCACGCGCGAAAAAAAGCTCAAGATGTCACCCACTTTCACGGGGTGCTTGAAGATGAACTCGTTCACCGCCACGGTGGCCAAGCGCCCGCCTGCATAGCGTGCGGGTAACACGGCACCGGCCAAGTCCACTTGGGCCATGACCCAGCCGCCAAAGATATCGCCATTGGCGTTGCAATCGGCAGGAAGGGGGATCACTTTCAGGACCAGTTCTTGGTCGGTCGGAAGTGACTCGGCGTGGGGGTTGGGAACGTGGGACATAGGCACAATCAAAGAATTATTTTTTGGCATTGTGCAACATGCGTCATCACGTCCATTCTTCTGCGCCGCTTCCTGCCGGCGCCCCTGCGAAACAACGACCTGACAGCGACACGCTCAAGCGCCTATTTCCGTACCTGTGGCAATACAAATGGCGGGTGATGGCCGCTTTGGCTTTCATGGTGGGCGCCAAGTTGGCCAACGTGGGCGTGCCCTTGCTGCTCAAAGAGTTGATTGACGCGATGTCTTTCAAACCAAACGACCCCATGGCCGTGCTGGTGGTGCCCGTGTCGTTGTTGGTGGTGTACGGCGTGTTGCGTCTGTCGGTCTCCGCGTTCACCGAGTTGCGTGAGTTGGTGTTTGCCAAAGCCACGCAAGGCGCCGCACGACAAATTGCGCTGGAGACGTTTCAGCATTTGCATGGCTTGAGTTTGCGTTTTCACTTGGAGCGTCAAACCGGTGGCATGACGCGCGACATTGAGCGCGGTGTGCGCGGCATTGAGTCCCTCATTTCGTATTCGCTGTACAGCGTGGTGCCGACGCTGATTGAGGTGGCACTGGTGCTCAGCATCTTGGCGGTGAAGTTTGATGTGTGGTTTGCAGGCATCACGTTGGCCGCGTTGGCGCTGTACATCGTCTTCACCATCACGGTGACCGAGTGGCGCACCCAATACCGCCGTCAAGCGAATGAATTTGATTCGGCCGCGCACACCAAGGCGGTTGATTCACTGCTGAACTACGAGACGGTCAAGTACTTCAACAACGAAGCGTTTGAAGCGGGTCGCTATGACAAGAGCTTAGAAGCGTTGCGCCGTGCACGACTGAAAGCCCAAACATCCCTCTCGCTGTTGAATACGGGGCAACAACTGATCATTGCGGTGGCGTTGGTGGGCATGCTGTGGCGCGCCACACAGGGGGTGGTGGACGGGCGTATGACCTTGGGTGACTTGGTGATGATCAACGCCTTCATGATTCAACTCTACATTCCGTTGAACTTTTTGGGCGTGCTGTACCGCGAGATCAAGCAAAGCCTGACGGACCTCGACCGCATGTTCACCTTGCTGGAAAAAGAACGCGAAGTGGCAGATACGCCTGGTGCCCCTGCGTTACAACTCAGTGGCCCGCCCACGGTGAGGTTTGATTCGGTGGTGTTTGCCTACGAGCCCGCCCGTCCGATCCTGCACGGCATTAGCTTTGAGATTCCTGCAGGGAAGACGGTGGCGGTGGTGGGGCCTTCAGGTTCGGGTAAGTCCACTTTGGCGCGTTTGTTGTTTCGCTTTTACGACGTTGGGGCGGGTTCCATCACGTTGGATGGGCAAGACATTCGGCAGGTCACGCAAGCCAGTGTGCGTCGTGCCATGGGCATCGTGCCGCAAGACACGGTGTTGTTCAACGACACCGTGCGCTACAACATCGCCTATGGCCGCACCGATGCCACCGCGGAAGAAGTGGAACAAGCCGCACGCGCAGCGCACATCCATGACTTCATCGCTGGCACACCCAAGGGGTACGACACGATGGTGGGCGAACGCGGTTTGAAGTTGTCGGGTGGCGAGAAGCAACGTGTGGCGATTGCACGGACCTTGCTGAAAAACCCACCGATGGTGATTTTTGATGAAGCCACCTCAGCCCTGGACAGCGCCAACGAACGCGCCATTCAAGCCGAGTTGCAAAGCGCGGCGCAGAACAAAACCACCTTGGTCATTGCGCACCGCTTGTCCACGGTGGTCGATGCGCATGAAATATTGGTGCTGGATGCGGGACGCATTGCAGAGCGTGGTTCGCACGCAGAGTTGTTGGCGTTGAATGGCCGGTATGCGCAGATGTGGGCGTTGCAGCAGTCGTCTGAGGAAAAATAAAAAGGGCCTCTCGTCAAAAACGAGAAGCCCTTTAAAACACCTTTTGGTCTCCGCTCACATCGCAAGCGATATGAGCTTCGCCCGAAGACTGGCAAATGCGCTTCGCTTGGGTCTTACAGACCCGCAGCCGCTTTCAAAGCGGCTGCTTTGTCAGTCTTCTCCCAAGTGAATTCTGGCTCTTCACGACCGAAGTGACCGTAAGCCGCTGTCTTGCTGTAGATGGGGCGCAGCAAGTCGAGCATTTGGATGATGCCTTTGGGACGCAAGTCAAAGTGCTCGGCTACCAAGGCGGACAACTTGTCGTCAGAGATCACGCCTGTGCCCGCTGTGTTCACGGTGATGTTCATGGGGCGTGCCACGCCAATCGCGTAAGCCACTTGCACTTGGCACTGCTTGGCCAAGCCTGCAGCGACGATGTTCTTGGCCACGTAGCGTGCAGCGTAAGCGGCCGAGCGGTCTACCTTTGAGGGGTCTTTGCCAGAGAACGCGCCACCGCCGTGGGGGCAAGCGCCGCCGTAGGTGTCCACAATGATCTTGCGGCCAGTCAAGCCGCAATCGCCTTGTGGGCCACCGATGACGAAACGACCGGTGGGGTTGATCAAGTACTTGGTGTCTTGGAGCCACTCTTTGGGCAACACAGGTTTGATGATTTCTTCGATGATGGCTTCATTGAAGCTGGCCTTCATCTTGGTGGCTGACTCGCTTTGGTCAGGGCTGTGTTGGGTGGACAACACCACCGTATCGATACTGTGGGGCTTGCCGTCCACATAACGCATGGTCACTTGGCTTTTGGCATCGGGGCGCAAAAAAGGCAGACGGCCGTCTTTGCGGAGTTGGGCCTGACGCTCGACCAATCGGTGGGCGTA
>JBPCSU010000159.1:0-4081 GCA_051006815.1 Limnohabitans sp. | reverse complement strand
GTTTGTGGTTCTCAGACTCTTTGTAAAAGTCTTGTTTTTGAAATAGCACTTGACTTGCCAAAACGGGGACGCATTGGTGAGATAGATGCGAAGTTTTCTGGGGTAGTTGTGGATCGGAGTAACTGATTCAACTATGGCGCTTGTGCGATGACGCCTCAATTTGAATTTGATGTCGTTCGCCGCGTCTGTCTGTGTGAAATTGAGCATTCAGACACAGTAGTGTTGAACACTCGCAAGGACAAGTTTTTCACTTACGTGTTTCGTATGTGCGTGGATTTCACATTCCGCGACATGAGCCACAAATGTCCTTTCAAAGGACAACCCTGCCACTTGAAAAAATTGGCTTAAAACTGTTTGAAAAGCGTCACAAACTGTTGAAGTCTGTAGAAATCTAAAGTCCGTTCAACTTGACGCTGTGTGTAAACGGAAAGTTTCCATAGAGGGAATGGAATTAGTCTCGTAGCATTATTTTTCAGCGTAAATACAACTGAGCTATACCACCGAAGCAGGGCAAGATTGTAAACGATTTTTGACCTTCTCTTACTCTAAGACTTTGAAGAGCAGTGCCGAGAAGAAGCCACTCAAGGTGGCCAAGCCCACCCAGTTGGGATTGGCCAAATGGGTAGCCTCGGGCAACATGGCCGCACAGATCATGGTCAACATGGCACCTGCCGCCAGGCCTTCGATGAACACCATGGCGTTGTGAGGCACCCACTCACCCATCACCGCGCCCAAGGCGGCACTGAGACCCGTCAGCACCACCAACGAGGTCCACATCCACACAATGCGTGGCACGCTCATGCCTTGCATGCGCATTTGTGCAGAGCTCGACAACGCTTCAGGCAAATTAGACAAGAACAAACCCGCCAGCAAGGTGTAGGGCAAGACATTCCAAAACACCAAAGGCGTACCGGCGTTGAGTGTGGTAGCAACAGTGGTCATCAGCACCGTGCCGACCACAAAGCTCTCCGGCAAGCCATCCAACAAGTTGCCCAGCCAAATAGCAACCGCCGCATTGCCATGGGATGCATGCGCTTTTTCCAAATCTTCGCCAGAGGGCAATGGGTGTATCACGTGCACCGGCAAATGGGCACGGTCGCGCATGACTTTCGAAATCAACGAGGCCGTTTTGCGCAGGTAGCCGCCATGCTCAATCAACACCCAATCGAGCAACACAAAAATAAGGCCACCCACAAAAGCGCCCACGACCAAGTGAAAAAAGTTGCGCACCTCGTGCGCGCGCACCTCGGGTGAACTGGCCCGCATGAAAGCGTCAATCGACGGAGCGACCAACTCAATCGCCAAGGCGGACAACAGCGCCCCCGCACCAAACCCGGCCATCAAACCCACCACTGCTTTGGGCCTGTTGAAATAGATGCCCAAAAATGCACCGATCACCAGAGAGACCGAGCACATGGCGCCCAGCACAAACGCCCAAAGAATGTAGATCTCCATCACGGCTTACTCGTCAAATGCGGCCAACACGCCAAAGCTGCGTTGGGCATACGCCAAGCCATGGCCCGGGTGTACACCGAAATCGAGCACTTCGCCAATTAAGATGTCGTGGTCACCGGCCGACACCACTTGTGCCAAGCGGCAATCAAACCAAGCAATCACCCCTTCCAGGCGTGCATGTTGGTTGAGGCCACGCACCAGCGGTTGATCGGCAAAGCGCTCTTGCTGCGTGCCTTGTGCAAACTTCAGCGCCACCTCTTTTTGCTGCGCACCCAAGACGTTCACCATGTAGCCGCCTGCGTTCACAAAGGCGGCATGGCTGTGTGAGGTCTTGCGCACGCTCCACAACACCATGGCCGGATCGAGCGACACGGTGTTGAACGAGTTGCAAGTCATCCCCCAGTCTTGACCTTGGGTGTGTGCGGTCACCACGGTCACGCCGGTGGTGAAACAGCTCATGGCGTCTTTGATGTTCACGGAGGACTTTCTGAGTTGGGTAAAAACGCCAGCGCGTCTTGGGCGGCCACACGGCCTTCGTCGGTGGGGACTACCCACACCTCAATGGTGCTGTGGGCTGCATGAATGGCGCACACAGCATCGCCTGTGGCGTGTTGGTTACGCGTGGGGTCGATGTGCACGCCCAAGTAGACCAAGGCATTGCACACCTGTTGGCGCAGCACGGCATCGTGCTCGCCAATGCCGCCGGTGAAGGCCAGCACATCGAGACCGCCAATGCAGGCGCTCAACGCACCCACTTCGCGCACCACGCGGTGGGCAAACAAATCGGTGGCGAAGCGTGCGGCCTCAGAGGCCGATGCGCGCAGCGTGCGCATGTCCGCGCTCTCCCCCGACACACCCAACAAGCCGCTTTGTTTGTAGAGCAATTTTTGAATGCGGTCGTGGTCCCAACCCTGCTCCATCAGGTACAGCAACACACCGGGGTCGAGGGCGCCACTGCGGGTGCCCATCATCAAGCCGTCCAAAGCCGAGAAGCCCATGGTGGTGGCGCGACTTTGGTGTGCCGTGGTAGCGCACACACTGGCGCCGTTGCCCAAGTGCGCCATCACCGTGCGTCCTACGGAACGAGGCGCTTCGCGCTGCAGCACCTGGCTCACGTATTGGTACGACAAACCATGAAAGCCGTAGCGACGCACCCCTTGTGCGGTCAGTTGTTTGTCAATTGCAAACGTGGTTTCCAGCGGTGACAAGGTGCGATGAAACGCGGTGTCAAAACACGCCACTTGGGGCACGTTGGGGAACGACTCCGTAAACGCACGGATACCTGCCAAGTTGTGCGGTTGGTGCAACGGCGCGAGTGCATTCAACGAGGCCAATTGCGTCAGCACCTCGGGCGTCACACACACGCTCTGCGAAAAGAATGCACCGCCATGCACCACACGGTGTGCGATGGCCTGCACCTGCAAATGGTCATAACGCGTGGCCAACAATTGCTTGAGTGTGTTGAGTGCGGCGTCAAATACATCTTGCCCTGCTTGCACCTCCACAGCGGCAGAAGCTTTTGCTGCACCTGCAGCGCAGTAGCTGATGCGTGGCTGCCCTGCTGGCTCTAAGCCTTCGATGTTGCCCGTAACTTCAGCCTCCCCAATCGCGCCTGCGACGATGGGATACAGCGCGAATTTGAGGCTCGACGACCCCGCGTTGACGGAAAGAATACTCATGCGGGATGGGAGCGGTAGTGGTGTGCAATCAGCTTGGCCAACAACGCAGAGGCGCTGCGGGTGGTGGCACTGTCGGCACGGCTGGTCAAGGCGATGGGCACGCGTGCACCCAACACCACGCCCGAGCCTGAAGCACCGGCCAGGTATTCGAGCTGTTTGGCAATCATGTTGCCGGACTCCAAGTCGGGAGCCATCAAGATGTCGGCTTGGCCGGCCACCGCTGATGCAATGTGCTTGATTTCGGCTGCGTGTGTGGACACCGCGTTGTCAAACGCCAAGGGGCCATCGAGCAAGGCACCTTTGATCTGGCCACGGTCGGCCATCTTGCACAGTGCCGCCGCATCGAGCGTGGAGGGGATGTTGGGGTTGACGGTTTCCACCGCCGACAAAATGGCCACCTTGGGTTGGGCCACACCCATGATCTGCGCAAACAGAATGGCGTTTTGCACGATGTCGGCTTTCTCGGCCAAGTTGGGCGCAATGTTCAACGCAGCGTCGGTGATGTACAGCGGCTTGGGATACATCGGGGCTTCAAAGCGAAACACGTGCGACATGCGACGACCGGTGCGCAACCCTTTTTGCGACACCACCGCATGAATCAACTCATCGGTGTGCAAGCTGCCTTTCATCAAGGCTTCCAGCTTTTTGTCTGCGGCCATTTGTGCGGCCACTTCTGCGGCCTCGTGGCTGTGTGCCACGTTGATCACTTCAATGCCCGTCAAATCAAGGCCCGCCTCTGCGGCGACCGCGCGCAGTTTGGCTTCAGGGGCGATCAACACGGCTTGAATCAACTGCGCATGGTGTGCATCGAGTGCGCCTTGTAGCGAATCCGCATCGCAAGGGTGCACCACGCCACAGCGCACGGGTTCTAGGTGCGCGCCCAGCGCCAGCAGATTGGCGTGGCGTTGCTCGGGGTCAAACAAACTGATGTGCGGCGCATGGATGCG
>JBPCSU010000158.1:0-5854 GCA_051006815.1 Limnohabitans sp. | reverse complement strand
TTTTGCGGCCAGCCTCTTGGCCCAGTGGACAGGGCACGATCTACCCAATGTGAGCAGCGGCTTGTCCATCATCGCGTTTTGGCTCATGGCCTGGGGTGACGCGTTCATCACTGGCATGATGTGCGCCATCTTTGTCGCCTTCAAACCGCAGTGGCTGGCCACTTGGTCGGACAGTCTGTATCTCAAGTCTTAACAATTTATGCAACAAGAATTCGCTCCTGGTTTGGTGATCCAAGGCTTCACCGCCCCTCTGAAACTTCAAGACTTCAAACTGATCGCGTTTGACATGGACTCGACACTGATCAACATCGAGTGCATCGACGAAATCGCCGATGCCGCAGGCCGCAAGGCCGAGGTGGCGGCCATCACCGAGGCAGCGATGCGCGGTGAGATCACCGATTTCAAAGACAGCTTGCGCCGTCGCGTGGCGCTACTTAAGGGCGTGCCCGAAGCTGCCTTGCACGAGGTATTTGAACAGCGTCTGCGCTTGAACCCCGGCGCCAAAACCCTGGTGGAAACCTGCAAAGCCCACGGCATGAAAGTGTTGCTGGTCAGTGGCGGCTTCACCTTCTTTGCCGATCGCGTGTGCCAGATGCTCAACATCGACTACGCCCGCAGCAACGTACTGGCGATTGACAACGGACACCTCACAGGTGATGTGGTCACGCAAGATTGGGGCGACATTTGTGATGGCGCAGAAAAACGCAAGATGCTGCTGCACATCTGCGCGCAAATGGGCATCCAGCCCCGCCAAGCCATTGCCATGGGCGATGGCGCCAACGATTTGTTGATGATGGGCGAAGCCGGTTTGTCGGTGGCCTACCACGCCAAACCGAAGGTGCGCGAGCAAGCCATGGTGGCTATCAACGAGGGCGGTCTAGACCGCTTGTTGGAAGTGGTGAAGGTTTAAATCACACGCCTTCGGGCTTGATTTGCGCGCGTGCAATCACCTGCTTCCAGCGGGTTTGCTCGGTTTTGATGAAGGCTTCAAACTCAGCACCCGTGCTGCCAATAGCAAGCGCGTTGTCTGCGGCGAGTTTTTCTTTCACATGCGCGCTGCGCCCTGCTTTGACGGCCTCGAGCTCTAACTTGCTCAAGTTGGGCTTGGCCCATTTGCTGGGGGCCATCAAGCCGTACCACTGCGTCATCTCAAAGCCTTTGTAGCCTTGCTCGGCTACGGTGGGCACATCGGGCAACTGTGACAGGCGTGTGCTCGACCCCGTGGCGATGCAACGCAGCTTGCCCGCTTTGATGAACTGAATCAACGCAGGTGCGCCCGCTGCACTGGCTTGCAAACGCCCGGCCATCAAGTCGGTCAGCATCGGGCCAGTGCCGCGGTACGGCACGTGCAGCACAAAGGTTTCGGTGGCCATCTTCAAATACTCAAAAGCCAAATGGCCCGCGCTGCCGTTACCGGCTGTGCCGTAGTTCAGTTGACCCGGGCGTGTCTTGGCATAGGCCACGAACTCTTTGAGGTTCTTCACCGGCAAGTCAGGATGCACCACATACAAGCTCGGCACTTTGGAGACCAAGGTGATCGGCGTGAAGTCACGCGCTGCGTCGTACGACAGCTTGTCAAAGATGTAGGGGTTCACCGCCAAGGTGCCGATGTGGCCCAAGATGAGGGTGTGCTCGTCGTGGCTGTTGGCCACCTCTTGCATGGCGATGTTGCCAGCACCACCGGGCTTGTTGTCGACGAACACGTTTTGGCCCAGGCCTTTGCTCATTTCAGCTGCTACCGCGCGAGCCACGATTTCAGAGCTGCCACCGGGCGCAAACGGCACCACCAAGCGCAAGGGTTTGTTAGGCCAAGGGCTTTGTGCCCATGCGTTACTTCCCAGTACAGAAGTCAAGCCCATCGTGGTCAACCATTCACGGCGATTCAGTGTCATCTTTATTTCTTTCATTCAGCCTTAACGCAAGGCGTTGTAAATCGTTTGAGCCAATTCTTCCGAAATACCTTCGACGGTACACAAGTCTTGCACGCTCGCATCGGCCACGCCGCGTGCACCGCCAAAGCGTTGTAACAGTTTGGCGCGTTTCTTGGGGCCCACGCCCGGAATCTCTTCGAGCTTGCTGCCACCCACGCGCACTTTGGCACGCGCTGCACGCATACCGGTGATGGCAAAGCGGTGAGCCTCGTCGCGAATTTGCGCCACCAACATCAAGGCCGCTGAGTCGCGACCGAGGTACACCTTCTCGCGGCCATCGGCAAACACAAGTTCTTCAAGGCCTACTTTGCGGCCCTCGCCCTTTTCTACACCGACGATGCGCGACAAATCCAACCCGAGTGACTCAAACACCTCACGCGCCATTGACACCTGACCTTTGCCACCGTCAATCAACACCAGATCGGGCAACTTGCCCTCACCCGCTCGCACGGCCTCGGCCAGCTTGCTGTAGCGGCGCACCAGCACTTGGCGCATAGCGGCGTAATCGTCGCCACCCGTAATGCCGTCGATGTTGTAGCGGCGGTATTCCGCGCTCTGCATCTTGTGGTGATGGAACACCACACACGAGGCCTGCGTCGACTCGCCCGAGGTGTGAGAAATATCAAAACACTCCACACGGAACTGTTCTAAATCTTCGGGCGCCAAATCAAGCGCATCCACCAACGCGCGGGTGCGCGCTTGTAGCGAACCTTCTTCGGCCAGCAAGCGGGCCAACTGAATGTCTGCATTTTGTTGCGCCATATCGAGCCACGCGCGGCGTTGCTCACGCGGGTTGTGCACAGCGGTGATCTTGACCCCAGTTTGCTCGGTCAGTGCTTGCAGCAATTCTTTGTCCACTGCGTGGCTGGTGATCAACGCGGGCGGCACCGGCACATCCAAGTAGTGCTGGCTCAAAAATGCCTCTAGCACTTCAGCAGGCTCGGCATCGTCCACATGCACAGGAAAGTAAGGGCGGTCGCCCAAGTGGCGGCCCCCACGCACCATGGCCAAGTTGACACAGGCTTTGCCGCCTTGCACCTTGACCGCAAGGATATCCACATCTTGGTCGCCCACCGTGTCCACGGCTTGTTGGTGCAACACCTTGGAGAGCGCACTCATTTTGTTACGCAACTCGGCGGATTGTTCAAACTCCAGCTTCTCGGCGTGCGCCATCATGCGCGCTTCAATGGCAGCCATCACTTCTTGCGTTTCACCACGCAACAAGCGCATGGCACTGTCCACATCGCGTTGGTAATCAGCCACCGAGATGTGGCCTACACACGGCCCCGAGCAGCGCTTGATTTGAAACAGCAAACACGGACGCGTGCGGTTGTTGAACACCGTGTCTTCACAGGTGCGCAAGCGAAACACTTTTTGCAGCAACTGAATCGCTTCACGCACCGCCCACACGCTGGGGTAGGGACCAAAGTAATCGTGACGCTTGTCCACGGCACCGCGGTAATACACCACGCGCGGCACTTGCTGCGGGCTGGGGTTGGTGCCTGGCTTGGGCGCTTCATCCGTCTTCGCCGCCACCCCACGCGTCATCTTCAAGTACGGGTAACTCTTGTCGTCACGGAACAAGATGTTGTACTTGGGCTTGAGCGTTTTGATGAGGTTGTTTTCCAGCAGCAGCGCCTCGGCCTCGGAGCGCACCACGGTGGTTTCCATGCGCGCAATCTTGCTCACCATGTGGCCAATGCGCGTGCCCCCATGGTCTTTCTGAAAATAGCTCGACACCCGCTTCTTCAAGTGAATGGCCTTGCCCACATACAGCACTTGCTCTTGCGCATCAAAGTAGCGGTACACACCGGGCAGCGCAGGCAAGCTGGCCACCTGCTCGAGCAACTCGGGCGGATGACGGGGGGCTGCTTTTTCAGGCAATGCGTCTGACGGGGTTTGGGACATGCCCGTATTGTGGACAATCTCAGGCGTGAAACTCAGCCCCCTGTCACCCACTGCACTGCCCACCGCCTTGAACTGGGACATTTTTTGCCGCGTCATCGACAACCATGGCGACCTCGGCGTGTGCTGGCGACTCAGCGCAGACCTGGCCCAACGCGGCCACGCCGTGCGTTTGTGGGTCGACGACGCCTCGGCATTGGCTTGGATGGCGCCGCAAGGCTGTCACGGCATCGATGTGCGCGCTTGGCCCGACGAAGCAGCGTTGCAAGCCTTCAGCCGCGATGCGGCCTTCCAGGTCGGCGATGTGGTGGTGGAAGCTTTTGGCTGCGCGCTACCCGACACCTACCAAGCGCTGTTGGTGCAAGGCCCGCACCCGGTGTGGATCAACCTCGAATACCTCAGCGCCGAAAGCTATGTCGCCCGCTCGCACGGTTTGGCATCCCCTGTGATGAGCGGCCCAGCCAAAGGCGCCACCAAATGGTTTTTCTTTCCGGGGTTCACGGCCGACACCGGGGGCCTGTTGCGCGAACCTGCGCTGGCCCAGCGACAGACGGCGTTTGGCCCACGCGCTTGGGTCAGAACCCTGCCCCTGGACAGGCCCGTCGCACCGAACGAACGCCTGATCAGCCTGTTTTGCTACGAACCCCATGCTTTGCCTGAGCTGTTGCAGCAGCTGAGCCAAAGCGATGCCCCCACCCGCTTGTTGGTCACGCCAGGACGCCCCAGCGCGGCGGTAGCACATGCCACAGAAACATTGGGCTGGTCACACCACCCCGCGCAGGGATCGCAACACCACCAACTGCACATCAGCCCACTGCCCTATCTCCCTCAAACCGAGTTTGACCACCTGCTGTGGGCGTGCGACCTGAACTTGGTACGTGGCGAAGACTCGTTGGTACGTGCCTTGTGGGCCGGCAAGCCCTGGGTTTGGCACATCTACCCCCAAGACGATTGGGCTCACCACAACAAGCTGCACGCCCTGGAAACCACGCTCGACATGCCAGCGTCCCTGAGGGCCTTCCATGCAGCATGGAACGGCTTAGAAAACGCCCCACTCCCCCCACTAAGCCGCGCCCTGCTTGACGATTGGCGGTTGTGGAGCGGTCAAGCCCAGCGCCGTTTACAAGCGCAAACCGACCTCACCACCCAGTTGTTGGGTTTTGTGGCTCAAAAACGCTAAAATAAGTGGCTTTGCGAACCCCAGCAGCCCGATGCTGCACGGGCCACATACTCTTACAAAACTTCTCATCACTATGAAAACCGCACAAGAAATCCGCGTTGGCAACGTCATCATGCACGGCAAGGACCCCATGGTTGTCCTGCGCACCGAATACCAACGTGGCGGTCGTGGTTCGTCCACCGTTCGTATGAAATTGAAAAGCTTGATCGCCAACTTCGGTACCGAAGTCGTGTTCAAGGCCGACGACAAAATGGACCAAGTGATCTTGGACAAAAAAGAGTGCACCTACTCTTACTTTGCCGACCCCATGTACGTCTGCATGGATGCTGACTTCAACCAATACGAAGTGGAAGCCAGCAACATGGGCGACGCCCTGAACTACCTCGAAGACGGCATGGAACTCGAAGTGGTGTTCTACGAAGAGAAAGCCATCTCGGTCGAATTGCCCACCAACGTGACACGCGAAATCACCTGGACGGAGCCCGCTGTCAAAGGCGACACCTCAGGCAAAGTGTTGAAGCCTGCCAAGATTGCAACCGGCTTCGAAGTGGCTGTGCCTTTGTTTGTGGCCCAAGGCGACAAAGTGGAAATCGACACACGCACTGGCGAATACCGCAAGCGCGTTTAAACCTGCCCTGTTAAGCCTTCACAGGTTTGACACATCAAGGCTCCTTCGGGAGCCTTTTTTCATGGTTATTCCTCGGGCGACATGCCGTTAAGATCACCGCATGGATGGAATGCTTGACCCTCACGACCGACGCCTTGCCGAAGCTTGGGAAACCCTCAAAGCGCACTACGACAACGGCGATTCAATCACCCCCGAGTCGAACCGCTTGGC
>JBPCSU010000157.1:0-3509 GCA_051006815.1 Limnohabitans sp. | reverse complement strand
CCACAAGGCGGCGAAGTGCGTGGTAACTTGGCGGCCGGTGGCAAGGGCGTGGCACAAACCATCTCAGCGCGCGATCGCGAAATCGCCGAAGCGCTAGGACCGACGCTGGTCCAGCGTGGGCTGCTGTTGGTCGGCTTGGATGTGATTGGCGACTGCCTCACCGAAGTCAACGTCACCAGTCCGACTTGCTTCCAGGAAATCTTCGACCAAACCGGCTTCGATGTGGCCGCGATGTTTGTGGACGCGCTGGAAGCGGCAACGCGGCACTAACAGCTGCTTGCGCCCATCAGGCTGCCAGCGCTTGGCCGTCGACAAACACTTTCAATTCACCGGGCTGAAACGGCGTCCACACCTCGTTGGTGGTGAGCGGTGCGGTCACTACTACTGCCACACGGTCGTCGGGCGAGGCATGTTCCGCAAAGTTGATGCTCATCTCTTGGTCGCTCAGCGTGGCCGTTGAGAACGGGTGCTTGCGTTCGATGTAGCACAGATGGGTAGAGGCATGCGCCCACAAAGCTTGTCCGTTCGAGAGCAAGAAATTGAAAGTCCCGTGTTTGGCAATCTGCGGTACCAACTCGCGCAGGGTCAAGGTCAGTTCACCGATCGATGGCACGCTGGCGTGTGATTTGGCCAGCTCTTGCATCAGCCAACAAAACGCTTGTTCACTGTCGGTGTGCCCCACTGGTTTGAAATTGCCATGCAAGCGCGGTGCGTAGTTTTCTAAATTGCCGTTGTGTGCAAACACCCAGTAGCGCCCCCACAGTTCACGCACGAACGGGTGGCAATTTTCCAGCGCCACCACACCTTGGGTGGCTTTGCGGATGTGAGAAATCACGTTGCGGCTTTTGATGGGGTATTTGCGAATCAGCTCCGCCACGGGCGAGGTGCTGGCGGGCAAATGGTCGATGAAGTGGCGCAAACCGCGGTCATGTTCCGAGCCCTCAAAGAAGGCAATGCCCCAGCCATCGGCATGGTGGTCGGTCACACCGGCGCGTTGCGCAAAGCCACTGAAACTGAAGGTGGCGTCAGTGGGGTTTTTGCAATTCAAGCCGAGCAGTTGGCACATGGGTTCAACTCAGTGAGAGGAAGAAGGAGGAGCCGGAAGACGGATGCGCCAAGCCGCCCCCAGCGCCAGCAAACACACCAGGGCCAGCATCAAGAACACATCGTCAAAAGCAGCCAAGCGGGCGAGGGAACGCGTCGGGTTGGTCAACGAATCGCCATGCACCGCCAAGCGCCACTCTAGCAAAATGCCGCACAGACTGACGCCGGCAGAACCTCCGAGCATGCGCAAAAAGTTGATGGCGCTGGCGCCTTGAGGAATCAAGCTGCTGTCCATGCCGCGCATGGCGCCGATGTTGAGCGACGGCAAGATAAACCCAAGCCCGATCCGCCCAAGGATGGCCAACGCCACCAGCACCCACAGTGCGGTGTGCAGGCCGACCACCAACATCAAGGCGAAGGACAGGGCCAACAACACCAAGCCAAAACTCACCATCAAATGCGTGGGGTGGGTGCTGGCGTAGCGCCCCACAATCGCAATCGTCACCGCCAACAGCAACCCTGCGGGCAACAACAAGGTGCCCACGTGGCTGGGCGACAGCCCCAGGCCGAGTTGCAAATAGACCGGCAGCAAGTAGGTGGAGCCAAACAGGGCTGTGCCGTAGATGAAGGCCACCGTGGTGCCCATGGCAAATGGGCGATGCGCAAACAGCGCCAAGTTCATCAACGGCACACCGCCTTGGCGGGCTTGCCACCGTTGCCACGCCACAAAGCTGCCGGTGCACAGCAGTGCCACAGCCAGTAGCCCAGTGGCCTGATCGACGTGGCCGCTGTGCAGCTGCACCAAGCTGTTCAAGAAGCACAAGGTGCCCACCGTGGCCAGGCCCAACCCCGCGAGGTCCAGCGATGGTTTGCCGTGGTTGGCGCTGACCCCTCCCGGCGCCGTGGTGGGCACATAGCGTTGCGCCATGGCGATGGACACCAAGCAAAACGGCAGCACCATGAAGAAGAGCGAACGCCAACCCATCCAGTCCACCAACAAGCCCCCAATGCTGGGGCCAATCGCGGGGGCCAGCACGACCCCCATGCCGAAAAAGCTGTTGGCACGTCCTTGCTCGGTGGTGTCAAAGGCGCGCAAGATGATGATGGCGGGAATGGGTTGCACCACCCCTGCGGCAAGGCCTTCGGCCACACGTGCCAACAGCACCCAGTTGTAGTCGGTGGACACACCGCCTGCAATGCCAGCGCTCAGCAGCAAAGCCATGCAGCCGATGTAAGTGGTGCGATAGCCAAAACGTGCCAGCAGCCAGGGCGTGGTCAGCATCGACACCGTCATGGCCACCATGAAGCTAGAGCTGACCCATTGCGCCTGCTCTTGGCCAATCTTGAATTGCAGACTCATGTCGGGAATGCCGACGTTCATGATGGTGGACGACATGATGGCGGCCATGGAGCCGATCATCACCGTGGTCAACATCAGCCAGCGGTGTCGTGTGCCGTACCGGCTTTGCAATTCGGCTAGCGAGCCTCGTTCAGTCATGGTGAGTTTCTTGGGTGGCACAAGCTTGGCAGATGCACGCCTTCTTTTGAGCAACCTCTGGCACGCGGGTCAGCAACTCGGGAGAGAAAGACACGTTCACACACCAACAGACACCCACGGGCTGTCCCGTTTGTTTGGCGGTTTCCATGGCGCACAAATTTGGCTGGCCGCACAGCGGGCAAGCACAGGCATCCACAGGAACGTTTGAAGCACACAACATGGGCTCAGTGTACCGAGGCAGACAAGGCACAATGGCACGCGTATGTACGAATTTCCGCCGACGCCCGAGGCTGCTCAGCAGCGGCTAGAGCAAATCAACCCGCGCGACTATGCGCACACCCGCAACGCTTTGGACGGTGCGGTGACGCAACTGTCGCCGTACCTCACGCACGGTTTTCTGACGGTGCCCGATGTCGCGCACGTCATGTACCACCAGCACCGTCTGGGCGTGCAACACAAATTGATTTATGAGTTGGGTTGGCGCGAGTACTTTCAGCACGTGCACCAACATTTGGGAGCCGGCATCGCGCAGCCTTTGCGCGAGGGCGTGTTGCCCGAGTCTTGCTACACCCAAGAAATTCCCGAAGACGTGCGCCATGCATGCACCCGTGTACCCGTGATTGACCAAGCGATTCGCATGCTCTACACCACCGGCTATCTGCACAACCATGCACGTTTGTGGCTGGCCAGTTATGTGGTGCATTTGCGCAAAGTGCATTGGCGTGTGGCAGCCGATTGGATGTACCCCCATTTGTTGGATGGCGACTTGGCCAGCAACTACCTCAGCTGGCAATGGGTGGCCGCCACGGGCAGCAGCAAACCGTATTTGTTCAACGCCGACAACGTGGAACAGTTTGCCCCCGCCTCTTGGCACAGCCGGGGGACCGCGCTGGATGTGAGTTACGAGACCGTTGAAATATTGGCCACCAACCCCGCCACCGTGGCGCAAGTTCGCAAAAACGAATTC
>JBPCSU010000156.1:0-4074 GCA_051006815.1 Limnohabitans sp. | reverse complement strand
AGCCACCAAAGTCTTCAGAGAAACGATCGGAATCAAGCAGTTCATGTTCTTTGGAATACAAGGATTCTGCCTTGATGGCAAAGACCTTCTTGGCGCAAACGTACTCCACCACCGACTCGGTGCTGGTGTAAGCCACACGTTTTTGGCGCTTGAACGGGTCATTGGGAGGGCGGAAAAACTTGGGCTTGTCGTAGACCTTGAACATCTTAAAGATCACATGCCCTTGCCAGTCACGGCGCACGCTTTTGTCGCTGACCCAGAAGGTGCCATCGCCAAATTTGCCCAACAGCTCTAAATCGCCCTCGGGGTCGCGCCAGGCCAAGTTACCTTGTGCGGCACCTAGGCGTTCAATCGCGGCATTCTCAGGCTCACCAAACTCTAGCCCATCAATACGGTCGGCATGGGCACAGCTCAAGGCAGACGCCAAGGTGAGCCCCCAAATCAGGTGACGTGGTTTCATGTGGTCAGTCCAACGCAGGCGACAGCGCATCGACCCAATTGACCAAGCGCGGCAAGCAAATGGACTTGAGGTCATAGAAGTATTGAATCTTCTTGCGCGCTGCACTGCCCAATTTTTGGCGCAGTTCTGGGTTTTCGAGCAAGTGAATTACGTTCTCTGCCAACTTCTCTGTGTCAAAGAATGGCGTGAGAACGCCGTTCTCTTGGTCCTGAATGAATTCGCGCACGGGCTCGGTATCGCTGCCAACAATGGCACAGCCTGCACTCATGGCTTCCAGCAAGCTCCAGCTCAGCACAAACGGGTACGTGAGGTACACATGCACTGTGCTGACCTGCAGCAAGCTGATGAACTCTTTGTGCGGCAAGTGACCAACAAAGAACACCCGCGCCCAATCTTTGGGGTCAATTTGCGGCTGAACTTCTTCAGCAAAAATGGTTTTCCAACTCTTGTCACCCACAGGCTTGCGCCCATAGCTGACGCCGTCACCACCCACGATGACGATTTTGGCGTTGGGACGCTCACGCAACAGACGCGGCAACGCGCGCATGAAGATGTGATAACCCCGATAAGGCTCTAAATTCCGATTGGCAAAGGTAATGACCTCGTCCGAATGCGACACCGAGGTGGTGGCATTGATCTGAAACCTGGCCGTGGGGCTGGGTGCGATCAGTTTGGTATCAATGCCGTCATGGAACACCTTGATCTTGGAACGGAAAGGCCAAGGATAGGTGTCCGCTTGGAAATGCGTGGGCGAAATGGCGCCATCGGCCAAATCGAAGTGCATGACGTTGTTGAGGTTTTTCAAGCGCAAACGGCATGAGTCCCCCGGATCTTCGCTCTTGAACTCTGGGTCAAAGCCCACGTCGTTGCCGCTTTCGCTGTAGTTCAGCTCGCAGTAGATGCCCAGTTTGGTTTTGGGCCAAACGTCTTTGACAAACAAACTCTCGCCCCAACCGGGGTGCGCCAACACCACATCGGGCGTGAAACCGTTTTCGCGCAGTTCCAAGCACTTGCGGAAGACCGATTCGGCACGAATGATCTTGGTTTCCAAGTCCAGCGCCCACGGATGCACCGTAGGTGCGGTGCCTTTGGTGGGCTGGTACGCATGCAGCGTGACGCCGGCCCACTGAGGCGGCACCTCTTTCTTCAGAACCAGGGCATGCACTTGATGCCCTTTTTCCACCAGCGCAGGCGCTAGGTGCAAGAACTGACCAGGAAAGTTCTGATGAACGATCAGGATTTTCATTACTTGGTCACTTCGTCATTCAAAAGTTGTTTGATCGCGACGTCCACAGAGCGCACGGGCAATTCAATTTGGTCGCCATCAATGTTCAATTGGTTGATGTTGAGCATGCCAATGGTGCTAAGCAAACGGTAGCTACCAATGCGCGCATCAATCATGGCATTGACCTTGTTGGCCAACACACCAAAGTGTTCCACTTCAGCGTCCAACACAGCCAGGGCTGTTTCTTTGCCCGCGTCACGCAGTTTTTTACGGCCATTCATCACCGCACGTGAGGTTTTGGTCGCGTTTTCAAGCAATTCCACACGCTCCACGCCCTTTTGGTATTGGTTCCATGCCATGCGCACGGCTTCACGTGTTTTGTTGCGGGCGTTGAGTTCGCGCTCGGTGGCTTCTTTTTGGTCAAACACCGCAGCTTGTGTGCGTTTGAAGGTTTCGCCACCCGAGAACAGGTTCCAGCTCATCTTCATCAAGACCGAGTCTTCGTCCTTTTTGTACAGACCGGCAGCGTTGTTGTCGCGGTTGTGCGTCACGGCCACGTCAAAGCTGGGCATAAAAGATGAACGTTCGAGTGAAATCACCTTAGACGCCTTGTCTGCCGCCAGTTTGCTTGCGACCAAGCGGGGGTTGTTTTGCAAACCAACGTCCATGGCCGCTTCGAGGTCAGCAGGCATGAGTTTCATGAAGCTGCTGACGTCTTGGAACTTGTCCATTTCAGGTGCTTTGCCAAACACTTGTTCGTACGAGGCCAATGCGTCGCGCATGCCTTGTTCGTAGACCACGCGGCGCTCGCGCACCACTTGCAAGCGGGTTTCGGCTTGCAATTCGTCCACAGCAATGCCGCCGCCTTTTTCAACGCGCATTTTTTCCAAGAACAATTGCTTTTGGGTGGTTTCTTCGTTGATGGCCGACAGGCTGATGAGCATGTGGTTCTTCAACACTTGCAGATACGCCACCATGGCTTCCAGCAACACTTCTTGTGAAGTGGCGCGTTGGTCAGCACGTTTGATGTCACCTTCAATTTTGGCAATGTTCGAGGTGGCCAAGGTGCGACCACCGTTGAACACGTTTTGCTCCAGCGTGACGCCTTTCTTTTGGCGATGCAGATCAGTTGGGACAGCTGTCAAAACGCCACCTGAGTTTGAGGTGCTGACAATCTTTTCACGACCGCCATCGGCGGAGACGCTCAATTTGGGGAACCAACCGGCTGTGGCAGCGCCTTCGCGCTCTTCAGCGGCGCCCACAGCAAAGGTGGTGGCGCGCAACAAGGGGTTGTTCTCGCGGAGATAAATCAACTCCGATTTCAAATCGCCAGCCCATGCCGTAGTTCCGGCACACGCGGCAATGGCCAAGGCTGCAACGATTTTTAATTTTGGTTTTTTCATGATTTTCCCGTTTGAATAATTAGATTTCACGCAGTGCTTCAGTTTTCAGCTTGAGCACAGGTCGGAGCAGGGACCACAAGATCATTTGTGTGTCCACCTTGATATCCACCTCCCCCAGCATGCCGGGGGTGATGGGATAAAGACCGGGCTGGTCACCCAGCCACGTTTTGTCGGTGCTGACGATGACCCGGTAGAACTGCTCTTCGTTCCTACCTATATCGGTGTCCGCCGCAATACCTTTAACCGTGCCGACCAGCCCGCCGTAGCGGTAAAAGTCGTAGGTCGAAATCTTGACCAGCGCCTCTTGGCGCAGGTTCACGTAGCCACGGTCAGCGGGGTTGAGCTTGAGCTCAATCACCAGTTGGTCCTTCAATGGCACCACTTCCATGATGGGTTCGCCAGGCTTGACCACGTTGCCCGCGGTTTGGAAGCGCAGGTTTTTCACAACCCCATCAATCGGAGCGCGAATGATGGAGCGGTCTTCTTGTTCGTTGGCGCGGCTGAGTTCTTCGGTCAAGCTGGCCATGCGGCGTTCAAATTCGCCAATTTCGTTAGCTGACTCACGTTTGAAACGGGCCTCTTCCTGCTTGCGACGGGCAATTGACTCGTTGATGGCCGCTTGCGAGCCAATGATGGCTTGGCGCAACTGGGCAATTTCGCCCATCACGCGTTCCATGTTGTTTTGACGCTGGAAGTGATCGAGCTGCGAAGTCAGCTTGTCTTTCACCAACTCTTCTGAAATCGCCATTTCTTTCTTGGCAATTGCCAAGCTGGCTTCCAAAGCGATCAAACGCTCTCGCGATTCGGCCATGCGCTGGCGGTTTTGCAGCACGGTGTTGTCCAACGCCACAAAGGCGCTGTTGCGCTCGTCACGTTTGCTTAAGTAAGTGGCCTGTTCCGCTGCAATGATTTGGGGAAACTGGGTCAGCATGTCTTCTGGCCACACCGGTTCCACACCCTCGGATTCGGCTTCGAGTCGAATTTTG
>JBPCSU010000155.1:0-13574 GCA_051006815.1 Limnohabitans sp. | reverse complement strand
GCGCAGCTACCACGAGGCTCAAAAGAAAGCCAGCGGCGAGAGCTGGACCTACCGCGATGCCGATGGCACCTTGCTGGGCCAAAAAGTCACGCCGCTTGACCGCGTGGGCATCTATGTGCCCGGCGGCAAAGCTGCGTATCCCTCGAGCGTGTTGATGAACGCCATTCCTGCGCATGTAGCGGGGGTGCAAGACATCATCATGGTGGTGCCCACGCCCAAGGGAGAAAAGAACGCGCTCGTGTTGGCCGCTGCGTATGTGGCCGGCGTGAGTCGCGCCTTCACCATCGGTGGTGCGCAAGCTGTGGCGGCTTTGGCCTACGGCACTGCCACCGTGCCTGCTGTCGACAAAATCACCGGCCCCGGCAACGCTTATGTGGCAGCTGCCAAGCGCCGTGTGTTTGGCACGGTGGGCATCGACATGATTGCAGGCCCCAGCGAAATTTTGGTGTTGGCCGATGGCTCGACCCCGCCCGATTGGGTGGCGATGGATTTGTTCAGCCAAGCCGAACACGACGAGTTGGCGCAAAGCGTGTTGCTGTGTCCCGACGCGGCGTACCTCGACCGTGTGCAAGCCGAAATTGACCGCTTGCTGCCGCAGATGCCGCGCAAGGACATCATCGAAAAATCGCTCAATGGCCGTGGCGTGCTCATCCACACCCGGAGCATGGAAGAGGCTTGTGCCATCAGCAACCGCATTGCGCCCGAACACTTAGAGGTGTCGAGTCACGAGCCACACACCTGGGAGCCGCTACTCAAACACGCAGGCGCCATCTTCTTGGGCGCCTACACCAGTGAAAGTTTGGGCGACTATTGCGCAGGCCCCAACCATGTGTTGCCCACCAGTGGCACCGCGCGTTTCAGTTCGCCCTTGGGCGTGTATGACTTTCAAAAACGCAGCAGCCTGATCGAAGTGAGCGAGCAGGGCGCACAAACGCTGGGCAAGATTGCGGCGGTGTTGGCGTATGGCGAGGGGCTGCAAGCCCACGCCATGGCGGCAGAGTTTCGGTTGAAGAAAGACTGACATGACAAACCCAACCCACCAGGCACTGCGTTTCATTCGCCCTGACGTGCAAGCCATGCATGCGTACGCCGTGCAGCACGCGGTGGGCATGGTCAAACTCGACGCGATGGAAAACCCCTTCACGTTGCCACCGGCCTTGCAAGCGCAGTTGGGTGCCCGTTTGGGTGCCGTGGAAGTCAACCGCTACCCCGGTGCACGCATCGACGATTTGAAAAACGCGATTGCGCATCACGTCGATGTGCCCGCGGGCTGGGGCTTGATGTTGGGCAACGGGTCTGATGAGTTGATTTCGTTGTTGTCGATGGCCTGCGCCGTGCCCGGGGCCAAAGTTGTGGCGCCCGAGCCTGGTTTTGTGATGTACGGCATGAGCGCGCAGCTGCAAGGCTTGACCTACATCGGCGTACCTTTGCAAGCGGATTTCGAATTGGACGAAGCCGCCATGTCGGCCGCCATTGCCCAACACGAACCCGCCCTTGTGTACATCGCGTACCCCAATAACCCCACTGCCAATTTGTGGGACGCCGCCACCATTCGTCGTCTCATCACGCAGGTCAGCGCCTATGGCGGTTTGGTGGTGATGGACGAGGCTTACCAACCGTTCTCCAGCAAAAGCTGGCTCGACGAAATTCGCCAACACCCCGCAGCCAACGCCAACGTGCTGTTGATGCGCACCTTGTCTAAGTTTGGTTTGGCTGGGATTCGATTGGGCTACATGTTGGCGCCTGCTGCGCTGATCCACGAGGTCGACAAACTGCGTCCGCCCTACAACGTGAGCGTGCTCAACGCCGAGTGCGCTTTGTTTGCGCTAGAGCACACCGAGGTGTTCGCCGAGCAAGCGGCCATCATTCGTACGGAACGGGATGCCTTGTTCAACGCGTTGCAACAAATGGCAGGCGTGACACCCTATGCCAGCGAAGCCAACATGATGGTGCTGCGTTTCAAGGGCGACGCTGATGCAGCCAACCGCGCTTTTGACACGCTCAAGGGCCACAAAGTGCTGGTGAAGAACGTTTCTAAAATGCATCCATTGCTGGCCAACTGCCTGCGTTTGACCATCGGTACGCCGGAAGAAAACAAACAACTGTTGGCTGCTTTGCAAGCTGCTCTCTCTTCAACGAAAGTCACGTCATGACCGCTCCTCTTGCAGCACGTACTGCCGAAGTTACCCGCCACACCAACGAAACCCAAATCACCGTCAAGATCAATCTGGACGGCACGGGCCAGTCCAAGCTCTCCACCGGCATTGGTTTCTTTGACCACATGCTCGACCAAATTGCGCGTCATGGTTTGATTGATTTGGACATTCAAGCCAAAGGCGATTTGCACATCGACGGCCACCACACGGTGGAAGACGTGGGCATCACCTTGGGTCAAGCCTTTGCCAAAGCGGTGGGTGACAAAAAGGGCATCCGTCGTTACGGCCATGCCTATGTGCCGCTGGACGAAGCCTTGAGCCGTGTGGTGGTTGACTTTTCGGGGCGCCCTGGCTTGGTCATGCATGTGCCGTTCAAGAGCGGCATGATCGGCGAGTTCGACAGCCAGTTGGCATTTGAGTTTTTCCAAGGCTTTGTGAACCACGCCTTGGTGACCTTGCACATCGACAACCTGCGCGGTGAAAACGCGCATCACCAAGCTGAGACAGTGTTCAAAGCCTTCGCTCGCGCCTTGCGTGCCGCGTTGGAGTTGGATCCCCGCTCAGCCGGTGTGATCCCCTCCACCAAGGGCAGTTTGTGAAGGCTGCACGCGCATGAACAACAAAGTCGCCGTCGTCGATTACGGCATGGGCAATTTGCGCTCCGTGGCGCAGGCGGTGATGCACGCGGCCTCGGTGGTCGACCATGCGGAAGTGATCGTCACGTCTGATCCGCAAGTGGTGCGCGATGCGCACCGTGTGGTGTTGCCCGGCCAAGGCGCCATGCCCGACTGCATGCGTGAATTGCGCGAATCGGGCTTGCTCGACGCGGTGTTGGAGGCTGCACATAAAAAACCGTTGTTCGGCGTGTGCGTGGGTATGCAGATGATGTTGGATCACAGTGCCGAAGGCGACACCCCCGGCTTGGGGCTGATCCCCGGCGAGGTGGTGAAGTTTGATTTGGCCGGCCGCACGCAAGCCGATGGCAGCCGCTTCAAAGTGCCGCAAATGGGCTGGAACCAAGTGCTGGCCACGCGCCCCCACTTCATGTGGACCGATGTGCCCGATGCCAGCTACTTCTATTTCGTGCACAGCTTCTACGCCAAACCCACGAATCCAGACCACAGTGCGGCCCAAACCGACTACGGTGGCCTTTTTACATGCGCCGTGGCACGCGACAACATTTTTGCGACACAATTTCACCCGGAAAAAAGTGCGGCCCATGGCTTGGCCCTGTACCGCAACTTTTTGCACTGGAACCCTTGAACTTTTAACTTGTCATCATGTATTTAATTCCCGCCATCGACCTCAAAGACGGACATTGCGTGCGCCTCAAGCAAGGCGATATGGACCAGTCCACTGTGTTTGGGGAAGACCCCGCGCAAATGGCGCTCAACTGGGTGGCCAAAGGTGCACGTCGTTTGCACTTGGTGGATTTGAATGGCGCCTTCGCAGGCACGCCGCAAAACAAGGCCGCCATCAAAGCCATTTTGAAAGCGGTGGGGCATGACATTCCTGTGCAGTTGGGCGGCGGTATCCGTGACCTTGACACGATTGAAAAATACATCGACGCGGGTTTGCGCTACGTCATCATTGGCACCGCTGCGGTGAAGAACCCTGGCTTCTTGCGCGATGCGTGTAGCGCTTTTGGTGGTCACATCATCGTGGGTCTTGACGCCAAGGACGGCAAAGTGGCCACCGATGGCTGGAGCAAGCTCACAGGCCACGATGTGGCCGACCTTGGCAAAAAGTTTGAAGACTACGGCGTCGAGTCCATCATCTACACCGACATCGGTCGCGATGGCATGCTCAGCGGCATCAACATCGACGCCACGGTGAAGCTGGCCCAAGCGGTGTCGATTCCCATCATCGCCTCGGGCGGCTTGTCCAACATGGCCGACATCGAGCAACTGTGCGCGGTGGAGGACGAGGGCGTGGAAGGTGTGATCTGTGGTCGCGCCATTTACAGCGGCGACTTGGATTTCGAAAAAGCCCAAGCCCGTGCCGACGAACTCAATGGCTAATGGCATGGCTGCGGGTAGCGCGGCCTGCGCTTGAATTTCCCGCATACCTATGTCCACCTCTGAGATTTACCAAGGTCTTGCCTGTCATCGCTTGACCTTGTCGGGGGGTGACACCGTGTTGGTGGCCATGCAAGGCGCCCATGTGTTGTCGTGGGTCAGCCAAGGCCGCGAGCGTTTGTATTTGAGCCCCAACAACCTGTGGGACGGCCACTCGGCCATCCGGGGTGGCGTGCCGGTGTGCTTTCCCCAATTCAACCAGCGCGGCACCTTGCCCAAACATGGCTTCGCACGCAACACGCTGTGGCAAGCAGGCGAAGTGGTGACGACCGAAGGCGGTCTGCACATCGACGTCACGCTGCGCGCCGATGCCGATACCTTGGCCATGTGGCCGCAACACTTTGAAGCGCAGTTGCGTGTGGCCCTCACGCCGGGGCAACTCCTGCTGACGCTGACGGTGCACAACACCGAGGCGCAGCAAGACTTGTTATTCACCGGGGCCTTGCACACCTACTTGGCGGTCGATGACATTGACTTGACCGACCTGCAAGGCTTGGGCTTGCGCCCCGAATGGGACGCAGTGGCCGATGTGCATGGTGTGGCTGATGCGGCGCTGTACTTTGATGGTGAGTTTGACCGCGTCTACGATGCCGCACCTCAACCTCTGACCCTGCAAGACGGCTCAAGCACACTGCAGATTGAACAAAGTCCTTCATGGGGACAATCGGTGGTGTGGAACCCCGGCGCTGAAAAATGCGCCACACTGCCGGACATGCCTGCCGATGGTTTTGCACACATGCTGTGTGTGGAAGCCGCGCAGGTGTTTGAGCCGATTTCGATTCCTGCTGGCGGCCATTGGGTGGGCTGGCAACGTTTGACCGTTTCTTAAGAAACACGATTTGGATTTTTATGCTGGCTAAGCGCATCATTCCCTGCCTTGACGTGACCGGTGGTCGCGTGGTCAAAGGCGTCAATTTCGTCGAGCTGCGCGATGCGGGGGATCCCGTGGAAATCGCCGCACGCTACAACGACCAGGGGGCCGATGAGCTGACCTTTTTGGACATCACCGCCACCAGCGATGCGCGCGATGTGATTCTTCACATCATTGAAGCCGTGGCCAGCCAAGTGTTCATTCCCCTCACCGTGGGTGGGGGCGTACGCACCGTGGACGATGTCCGCCGCATGCTCAACGCCGGTGCCGACAAAGTGAGCTTCAACTCGGCGGCCATTGCCAACCCGCAAGTGATTCGCGATGCGTCGGCCAAATACGGGGCGCAGTGCATCGTGGTGGCCATTGATGCCAAACGTCGCACCGCAGAAGAAGAGTTACGCGTGGGCGCCAATGGCTTGCCCATGGGCCCCGGTTGGGATGTGTTCAGCCATGGCGGCCGTAAAAATGTCGGTTTGGACGCGGTGGCGTGGGCCACACAAATGGCCGAGCATGGCGCTGGCGAAATTTTGCTGACCAGCATGGACCGCGATGGCACCAAGAGCGGCTTTGATTTGCAACTCACCCGTGCCGTGGCCGATGCGGTGGCGGTGCCCGTGATTGCCTCGGGCGGCGTGGGCAACCTCGACCACTTGGCCGACGGCGTGCAACAAGGCGGTGCCGATGCGGTGCTGGCAGCCAGCATTTTTCACTACGGCGAATACACCGTGCAGCAAGCCAAAGCGCGCATGCGCGATCGTGGCATTCCCGTACGTCTGTAACCCCACGAGGCCACTATGAGCAACAACTGGCTAGACGCCATCCGATGGGACGACAAGGGACTGGTACCCGTGATCGCCCAAGAAAAAGACAGTGGCGACGTGTTGATGTTTGCCTGGATGAACCGTGAGGCTTTGCAAAAAACCGCCGAACTCAAGCGTGCGGTGTACTTCAGCCGTTCGCGCAACAAGCTGTGGTTCAAAGGCGAAGAGTCGGGCCATGTGCAAACCGTGCACGACATTCGCATCGACTGCGACAGCGACGTGGTGTTGCTCCAGGTGACACAAGAAGGCCACACGCCAGGCATTGCCTGCCATACTGGCCGTCACAGCTGCTTCTACCAGCGTTTAAATCAAGACGCAGGTGGCAGCGAATGGCAGGCCTGCGCGCCTGTCCTCAAAGATCCCGAATCCATTTACAAGTGAACGCCATGAGTTCGACCCCTACTGCTTTAGACACCTTGCAGCGTCTCGCCGACGTGATTGAAAGCCGCAAGCCCGCCAACGGTGGCGATCCCGAAAAGAGCTACGTCTCGCGTTTGCTGCACAAAGGCCCCGATGCCTTTTTGAAAAAAATTGGTGAAGAAGCCACCGAAACCGTGATGGCTGCCAAAGACGTGGACCACGGCGGGGATGCCTCCAAGCTGGTCTATGAAGTGGCCGACCTGTGGTTCCACAGCATGATTGCCCTGGCGCACTATGGCTTGACGCCGGCCGATGTGATCAACGAGTTGGCACGCCGCGAAGGTTTGAGTGGCTTGGAAGAGAAAGCCTTGCGCAAAGCGCAAGCGCGTGAGTTGTCAGGTGAGTGAGATGTCAGACGCCAACTGTATTTTTTGCAAAATCATCGCGGGTCACATCCCGTCACGCAAAGTCTATGAAGACGACGAAGTGTTTGCATTTCACGACATCAACCCGTGGGCGCCGGTGCACTTTTTGATCATCCCAAAGTTGCACATCCCGTCGGTGGCGCATGCCACGCCCGAGCACGAAGGGCTGTTGGGTCGCATGATGTTATTGGCGCCCAAGTTGGCTTTGCAAGAGGGCGCCAGACCTTACCCTGAAGGTGGTTTTCGCATCGTGACCAACACCGGGGCGGAAGGTGGGCAAGAAGTCCATCACATGCACTGGCATGTCATGGGCGGGCCACGTCCTTGGCTGCGTGGCTGATTAGAATTCAATCAATTACTTAGGAGTCTCACACATGGGTTCGTTTTCAATTTGGCACTGGTTGATCGTGTTGTTGATCGTCATCATGGTGTTTGGTACCAAGAAGCTGAAAAACTTGGGCTCTGATTTGGGTGGTGCTGTCAAAGGCTTCAAAGACGGCATGAAGGACGGCAGCGCGCCTGCAGAAGACAAACCTGCTGCCCCTGCACCTGCAGCCGTGTCCGCCGACAAAAACACGATTGACGTTGAAGTCAAGAACAAGTCGTAATTGCTGCTGATCGTTTGCTTTGTTTGACCTCGACTTTTCCAAAATTGCGGTGGTGAGTGCGGTGGCGCTGGTCGTCATCGGCCCCGAGCGACTGCCCAGCGTGGCCCGCACTTTGGGGACGATGATTGGCAAAGCCAAACGCTATGTCTCGGACGTGAAGGCCGAAGTCAATCGCACGATGGAGCTGGATGAGCTCAAAAAAATGAAAGAAACCATGGAGTCCGCGGCGCGCGATGTGGAGCACTCGGTGCACACCGCCAGCAGCGACTTCGAAAAAGACTGGGCCGAGACCACGGCGGGTTTGTCCTCTGACCCCTACGAGCCGCTGGCGCCGCCTCCCCCCAGCTACCATCACCCGGGCAAAAAGTGGCGTCTCTAACGAGGCGCGATGCCGCATTGGTACAAAGCCCGTCAAGGGGTGCGCACCAAAGCGCAATCCAGTGCCGCACGCGTGGCGCGTTTTCGCCCTGTGAAGCGTTCTGAACATGTCTGATACCTCCCCCCAAGACGAATTGGCTGGCACCGAGCAGCCGTTTGTGCAGCACTTGATCGAGCTGCGTGACCGCCTGGTCAAAGCCACCATCGCGGTGCTGGTGGCTGGTGCTGCGCTGGCCATTTACCCAGGCCCCGCGGAGCTGTATGACTTGCTGGCTGCGCCGCTGGTGGCGCAGTTGCCCACGGGCGCGACGTTGATTGCCACCTCGGTGATCTCACCGTTTTTGGTGCCGCTGAAGATTTTGCTGATGACGGCCTTCTTGCTGGCCTTGCCCGTGGTGCTGTACCAAATGTGGGCCTTTGTGGCGCCGGGCTTGTATTCACACGAAAAGAAATTGGTGCTGCCTTTGGTGATCTCGAGCACCGTGCTGTTCATGGTGGGGGTGGCGTTTTGCTATTTCTTTGTGTTCGGTCAGGTGTTCAAGTTCATCCAAAGCTTCGCGCCCAAAAGCATCACGGCCGCGCCTGACATTGAGGCCTATTTGGGCTTTGTCATCAGCATGTTCATTGCCTTTGGCTTGGCGTTTGAAGTCCCTATCGTGGTGATTGTGTTGGCGCGCATGAACGTGGTGACGATCGACAAACTCAAAGACTTTCGGTCTTACTTCATTGTGTTGGCGTTCATCATTGCGGCCATCGTGACGCCGCCCGATGTGGTGTCGCAACTCGCTTTGGCGATCCCCATGTGCATCTTGTACGAGATCGGTATTTGGGCCGCACAACTGTTCATCCAACACACCCAAGCGCCGGACGCTGAATAAGTGCCGCGCAAACAACCCATGAAACGTCACTGGTTGTTGTTCTCGCAAATCGTCACCGTGTTGGTGGCGATGTGGTTTGTGGTGGCCACGCTGAAACCCGAGTGGGTCAACCGACGTGCCAGCGTGGCCGGTGTCACGTTGTTGGAAGCAGCTCCGGGTGCCTTGGGTGCTGTGATGCCCGGCAGTCTAAGCCCCGCTGCCAAAGCGGCATCGCCCGCGGTGGTGAGCATTGCCACCACGCAGGCCAAAGCCGCCAAGTCCAATGACCCCAATGATTTGTGGTTCCGCTTTTTCTACGGCGACCGCGAAGACGACACACCACAGCAAGGCTTGGGCAGTGGCGTGATCGTCAGCCCCGAGGGCTACATCCTGACCAACAACCACGTGATTGAGGGCGCTGAGGAAATCGAGGTCACGCTCAGCGACAGTCGTCGCGCTATTGCACAAGTGATTGGCACCGACCCCGACACCGATTTGGCCATTCTGCGCATCAACTTAGACCGCTTGCCCGTGATCACGCTGGGCAACTCGGATGCGGCGCAAGTGGGCGACCGCGTGTTGGCGATTGGCAATCCCTTTGGCGTGGGGCAAACCGTGACCAGCGGCATCGTGTCGGCACTGGGGCGCAACCAACTCGGCATCAACACGTTCGAGAAATTCATTCAAACTGACGCAGCCATCAATCCTGGCAATTCGGGCGGTGCTTTGGTGGATGTGAACGGCAGTTTGCTCGGCATCAACACGGCGATTTACTCGCGCTCGGGCGGCAACATGGGCATTGGCTTTGCCATCCCCGTGTCCACGGCACGTCAAGTGTTGGAAGGCATCGTGCGCGATGGCCAAGTCACGCGTGGCTGGGTCGGCATTGAGCCGATGGCGCTTACGCCGGAGCTGGCAGAAACCTTTGGCTTGAAAGCCACGGAAGGCGTGCTGATCACTGGGGTGTTGCAAAACGGGCCGGCCGCCAAAGCCGGTTTGCGCCCGGGGGATTTGTTGGTCAAGGTGTCGGGTCACACGGTGGCCACAGTGGGCGAAGTGTTGACCCAAGTGGCAGCGTTGACGCCCGGTCAGCGGGTGGCCTTTGAGGTGCTGCGCCGAAACGAAACGCTGACGCTTCAGGTCACGCCTGCACAACGTCCCAAAACAAAGGTGCCACGATGAACGCGACTGTCACACGTCAAGCCTTGGTTCAAGCCTGCAATGTCTTGCTGCAGCCCGAGCGTTTCAAAGACTATGGCCCCAACGGTTTGCAAGTCGAAGGGGCAGACACAGTTCACCGCATCGTGTCGGGTGTGACCGCCAGTCGCGCCTTGATTGAAGCCGCCATCGCCGCGAAAGCGGATGCGATTTTTGTCCACCATGGTTTGTTTTGGCGCGGTCAAGACGGCACGGTGACCGGGTGGATGAAACAGCGCTTGCAGTTGCTGCTGGCGCACAACATCAACTTGCTGGCGTACCACTTGCCACTCGATGCGCACCCCGAACTGGGCAACAACGCGCAACTGGGTCTGCGCTTGGGGCTGACGCCTGAAGGCTGTTGCGGAGATCAAAATTTGGTGCTGTGGGGCACGCGTGCGAATAGCGCCGTGTTTGAAAACGCAGGTGCCCTAGCTGCCTCCGTGCAACACGCACTAGGGCGTGTGCCCGTGATGGTGGCGCCTGATGCGGCGCGCGAAATTCGTCGCGTGGCGTGGTGCAGCGGCGGCGCGCAAAGTTATTTTGAATCGGCCATTGCAGAAGGCGTGGACGCGTTCATCACGGGTGAAATTTCCGAACCCCAAGCGCATTTGGCGCGTGAGACCGGGGTGGCCTTTTTGGCGTGTGGTCACCATGCGACCGAACGCTATGGTGCGCCTGCTGTGGCTGCTCATGTGGCGGCGCAGTTGGGAGTGGCGCATCAATTCATCGAGATCGACAACCCCGCATGACCGCTGCCGATCACATGCACAAGCCCATGGCGATCACGTTGGGGGATGCCGCAGGCATTGGGCCGGAGATCATTGTCAAAGCCTTTCGCGATGCACCCGAACAGCTACAAGGCTGTGTGGTGGTGGGCGATGAGGCTGTGCTGCAACGTGCGGTGCAGGTCGTGGCACATAGCCACCCCGTCGCGCCTCCTCTGCGTTTGCAACGGGTCACTTCGGTGCAGGAGGTACCGTCACATGCGGCACCTGGCACCCTCCCGTTTTTTCAAGTCACCCCCGCGTTGACGGTTGCCGAGTTGCCTGCCTGGGGTCACATCAGTGCCACAGCGGGCAAGCTGGCTGCCGATGGCGTGCTGTGGGCGGCCAACGCGGCTTTGCGTGGCGAGGTGTCGGCGTTGGTGACAGCACCTTTGCACAAAGAGGCTTTGTTTGCAGCAGGGGTGCCTTTCCCGGGCCATACCGAGCTGTTGCAAGCCTGTGCTGCCGCGCATGCGGGGGTGGCGGTGGAGGACATGCCCGTGCGCATGATGCTGGCCAACCCCGAGTTGAAAACCGTGTTGGTGAGTATCCATGTGTCTCTGCGTCAAGCCATTGAGGCGGTGACGGTGGCCAATGTGTTGCAAACCCTGCGTATCACGCATCAAGCGGAGCTGCGAGCCACGGGGCGTCCCCCCCACATGGCGGTGGCGGGTTTGAATCCGCATGCGGGCGAGGGCGGCTTGATGGGCCGTGAGGAGCTGGACATCCTCATTCCTGCGCTGCAACAGGCGCGTGCCGAAGGTCTGCATGTGAGCGGGCCTTTTGCCCCCGACACCGTGTTCATGCGCGCGCGCGCCAAACCTGGCCAAGCCGGGGAGTTTGACGTGGTGATCGCGATGTACCACGACCAAGGCTTGATTCCCGTCAAGTATTTGGGGGTGGAGCAGGGGGTGAACGTCACCTTGGGTTTGCCGTTGGTTCGGACCAGCCCCGATCACGGCACGGCGTTTGACCTGGCAGGCACCGGGAAAGCCGATGCCGCGAGCTTGCTGGCGGCTGTGGCCATGGCCCGCGCGCTGCGTCGCTAACTTACCCAATCCTTTCAGCTGGGGCGCTGCAGACCCAAAGAGGCCCGCTGGCGGTCAGCTACAATGGTTTGTTAACCCAACCAGTGATTATTGTTTGAGGAATCCCATGAGTGACACCCCAGTAGACACCAGCAAACGCACGTGGCTCATCGCCTCGACATGCGCGGGTGCAGTCGGTGGTGCAGCCGTTGCTGTGCCGTTCGTAAGTACATTCCAGCCCTCCGAAAAAGCGAAAGCTGCCGGTGCTGCTGTGGAAGTTGATATCTCCGCGCTCAAGCCCGGCGAAAAAATGACGGTGGAATGGCGCGGCAAGCCCGTTTGGATCGTCAAGCGTACGCCTGAGCAAATTGAGTCGTTGAACAAGACAGAGTCGCAATTGGCTGACCCCTTGTCCGAGCGCAAGCAAGACGAGTTCACGCCTGCTTACGCCCGTAACCAAGCACGCTCGATCAAGCCCGAAATTTTTGTGGCCGTGGGCATTTGCACCCACTTGGGTTGCTCGCCTTCAGACAAGTTCCAAACGGGTGCGCAACCCTCGTTGCCAGCCGATTGGCAAGGTGGCTTCTTGTGCCCCTGCCACGGTTCGACGTTTGACATTGCTGGCCGCGTGTTCAAGAACAAGCCCGCACCGGACAACCTCCAAGTCCCGCCACACATGTACCTCTCTGACAGCAAGTTGCTGATCGGTGAAGACAAGAAAGCCTGATAGGACGCACCATGGCTGAATTCAAAGAAATCTCTCCAAACGCCAGCGCTGGCGAAAAACTGCTCAACTGGGTGGACAACCGTTTTCCTTTGACCAAGATGGTCAAAGAGCACGTGTCTGAATACTACGCACCCAAAAACTTCAACTTCTGGTACTTCTTTGGCTCGTTGGCCATGTTGGTGCTGGTGATTCAAATCGTGACCGGTATCTTCTTGGTCATGCACTACAAGCCAGACGCTACGTTGGCGTTTGCCTCGGTGGAGTACATCATGCGTGATGTGCCATGGGGTTGGTTGATCCGCTACATGCACTCCACAGGCGCTTCGGCGTTCTTCATCGTGGTGTACCTGCACATGTACCGCGGCTTGATCTACGGTTCTTACCGTCAGCCACGCGAATTGGTGTGGGTGTTCGGCTGTGCCATCTTCTTGGCCTTGATGGCTGAGGCGTTCATGGGTTACTTGCTGCCTTGGGGCCAAATGTCCTACTGGGGTGCCCAAGTGATCGTGAACTTGTTTGCTGCTGTGCCTTTCGTGGGCCCCGACTTGGCGTTGCTGATTCGTGGTGACTACGTGGTGAGCGATGCCACCTTGAATCGTTTCTTCAGCTTCCACGTGATTGCTGTGCCCCTCGTCCTGTTGGGCTTGGTGGTGGCGCACATCATTGCGTTGCACGAAGTGGGTTCGAACAACCCCGATGGTGTCGAAATCAAAGGCCCCAATGCACCGAAAGATGCCAACGGCCATCCGCTCGACGGCGTGCCTTTTCACCCCTACTACACCGTGCACGACATCTTGGGCGTGAGCGGCTTCTTGTTGGTGTTCAGTGCCGTGATCTTCTTCGCGCCTGAATTCGGTGGTTACTTCCTCGAATACAACAACTTCATCCCTGCAGATCCTCTGAAGACACCGTTGCACATTGCACCTGTGTGGTACTTCACGCCCTTCTATTCGATGTTGCGTGCGATCACCAGTGAAATGATGTACGTCTTGATCGCTTGCGTCTTGGCAGGCGCCTACTTCGGCGCAGTCAAAACCAACTTGCCCAAAGTGGTCAAGGGTGGCGTGGTCGGCGCGGCGGTGTTCGTGTCCTTGCTCATGCTCTCCATCGACGCCAAATTCTGGGGCGTGGTGGTGATGGGTGGCGCTGTGGTCATCTTGTTCTTCTTGCCTTGGTTGGATAAGTGCGAAGTCAAATCGATTCGCTACCGTCCTGACTGGCACAAGTACATGTACGGCGTGTTCGTGGTGAACTTCATCGTCTTGGCTTACTTGGGTGTGCAACCCCCGTCACCGATCGGT
>JBPCSU010000154.1:0-4819 GCA_051006815.1 Limnohabitans sp. | reverse complement strand
GAACGGCATGCGCTCCATCCCCTTGGTGATGGTGATCTTGTGGTTCTTCTTGCTGATTCCGTTTTTGATCGGTCGCTCCATTGGCGCCGAGCTGTCGGCCACCATCACCTTCATTGCTTTTGAAGCGGCGTATTTCAGCGAGATCATGCGTGCGGGCATTCAGTCCATCCCGCGTGGCCAAGTGTTTGCGGGGCAGGCGTTGGGCATGACCTACAGCCAAAACATGCGCCTCATCGTGTTGCCGCAAGCCTTTCGCAACATGCTGCCGGTGCTGCTGACGCAAACCATCATCTTGTTCCAAGACACCTCGCTGGTCTACGCCATCGGCGCGTATGACTTGCTCAAAGGCTTTGTCACTGCCGGCAAGATTTATGGCCGTGTGGAAGAGGTCTACATCTTGGCAGCGTTGGTTTACTTCGCTATTTGTTTTGGCCTCTCGGCCCTGGTGCGTCGCTTGCAAGCGCGCATTGCCATCATTCGCTAACGTCATGCCGAGCATGCGCGTTGAAGTTCACTGGAGTTTGCTGTGATTGAATTAAAAAATGTGTCCAAGTGGTACGGCCCTGTTCAAGTGCTGAACAACTGCTCCACCAACATTAACAAGGGTGAAGTGGTGGTGGTCTGCGGTCCCTCAGGCTCTGGCAAATCCACACTCATCAAGACCATCAACGCACTGGAGCCCTTCCAACAAGGCGAGATTTTGGTCGACGGCATTGCCGTGCACGGTAAAGACACCAACTTGCCCCAACTGCGCAGCCGCGTGGGCATGGTGTTTCAGCACTTCGAGTTGTTTCCCCATTTGTCGGTCACCGAAAACCTCACCATTGCCCAAGAAAAAGTGTTGGGCCGCAGCACCGAAGAAGCACGTGCGCATGGCTTGAAATACCTCGAACGTGTCGGCCTGATGGCGCACAAAGACAAGTTTCCTGGTCAGCTCTCAGGTGGTCAACAGCAACGCGTCGCCATTGCGCGCGCCTTGAGCATGGACCCGATCGTGATGTTGTTCGACGAACCCACCTCCGCACTCGACCCCGAAATGGTGGGCGAGGTGTTGGACGTGATGGTCGACTTGGCCAACGAAGGCATGACCATGATGTGCGTGACCCACGAAATGGGCTTCGCCCGCAAAGTGGGCAGCCGCGTGATCTTCATGGACGTGGGCGGCAAGATTTTGGAAGACTGCTCGAAAGACGAGTTCTTCAACCACCCCGAAAACCGCCAGCCCCGTACCAAAGAGTTCTTGAACAAGATCTTGGCGCATTAAATAGTCTGTTTGCTCCATCGAGGCGTCTCTTGATGAGGCGCCTTTTTTGTTGCCTGTTTGTTTTCTGAAGGGTTCCCGCCGGAGAGGGTTGTGCAGCTTGGGCACGGCGGCTTCCTCATGCTGGGGTACCAGAAATCATCAGCCGCCGCGCCCAAGCCGCACAACAGTGGTTAACCAACAGTCCCTATCCAACTTTTGTAGGTCGCAGTCTGTGGGTGGAGGGCGTGGGTAGGTGACGATTTCTGGTAACCCAGCATGAGGAACCTGCCCACGCCCTTCGCCCGCAGCGAGCTCAGCACAAAAACAGAAGACAATTACAAGCATGACGCAAGAAATCACACTCACACGCCCCGACGATTGGCATCTGCACGTGCGCGACGGCGCCGCTTTGAACACCGTGGTCCCCCACACTGCCGCCGAGTTTGGCCGCGCCATCATCATGCCCAACCTCAAGCCGCCCGTGACCACCGCTGCGCAAGCGCTTGAATACAAACACCGCATCTTGGCCGCCGTGCCCCAGGGCGTGAGCTTTGAGCCTTTGATGACGCTTTACCTCACCGACAACTTGCCCGCCGACGAAATCGTGCGCGCCAAAGAGGCAGGCGTGGTTGCTGCCAAGCTCTACCCTGCCGGTGCCACCACCAACAGCGATGCGGGCGTGACCGACTTGCGCAAGACCTACAAAACACTCGAAGCCATGCAAAAGGCGGGCATGTTATTGTTGGTGCACGGCGAAGTCACCAGCAGCGACATCGATTTGTTTGACCGTGAGGCTGTGTTCATTGACACCCAGCTGATTCCGCTGCGCAAAGATTTCACCGAGCTCAAAATCGTGTTCGAGCACATCACCACCCAAGAGGCTGCGCAATACGTGGCCGCAAGCGACAAGTACACCGGTGCCACCATCACTGCGCACCACTTGCTGTACAACCGCAACGCCATCTTCACCGGTGGCATTCGCCCGCATTACTACTGCTTGCCCGTGCTCAAGCGCGAGACACACCGTCAAGCCTTGGTGAAAGCGGCCACCAGTGGCTCGCCCAAATTCTTCTTGGGTACCGACAGCGCGCCACACCCTGCTCAGCTCAAAGAGCACGCCACAGGGTGCGCTGGTTGCTACACCGCGCATGCCGCCATGCCCATGTACGCCGAAGCATTTGACAACGCGGGCGCGCTCGACAAGCTCGAAGGCTTTGCCAGTTTCCACGGTGCCGACTTTTACGGTTTACCGCGCAACACCGGCACGCTGACCTTGCGCAAAGAAAGCTGGACGCCGCCCGAGAGCTTTGTATTTGGCGAAGCCGACTTGAAACCCTTGCGCTCTGGCGAGGCCTTGCCTTGGCGTGTGGTTTAACCGACTTAGCCGACATTGATTGGTCGCAGCCGTGGTTCGCGCCTTGGCGCGACCTCGGCGAGCTAACAGCACGTCAAGCGCTAGCGCAACAAAACGTCGCTCAAGCGCTTAACGCAAGAGCAGACGCAGTCAAGTTCGTCCCCCAATCAGTCCTGCCCGAAGGCCAAGCCTACGAAGACTTCATCTTCAAAACCGCCCAAGTGCCCACGCGCGATGGCTTGCACGACTTTTTCAATGGTTTGTGTTGGCACCGTTTCCCGCACGCCAAGCGCCGCCTGAACCAACTGCAAGCGGCTGAAATTGAAACCCAAGGCATTCGCCCCACGCGCGGCCCCGTGCGTGATGCGCTCACGTTGTTTGACGAAAACGTGGTGCTCATGCACGCCCCCGATGCCATCTGGCAAGCCTTGCAAGCGCGTGATTGGCTGCGTCTGTTTGTGGACTTGCGCGAGCAATGGCAAGGCGTGCATTTGGTGCTGTTTGGTCACGCCTTACTTGAGAAGTTGGTCGCCCCCTACAAGTCCATCACCGGCCACGTGTACCGCGTGGCGAACGAGGTGAATCCGCATGACGAAGCCGCGTTAGACGCGTGGCTGGTGCATGACTTGCAGCCTGCCAAGTTGGCCACCAAGCCCTACGAGCCTCTGCCCGTGTTGGGTGTGCCGGGCTGGTGGTCTGCCAATGCCGAGCGGGCGTATTACGAAGACACCCAGGTGTTCCGACCCAAACGCGAAGTGCCGAAACCGGCATGAATTCCACATGGTTTTTAGGCTTTGTGGCGCGGGCTTGAAAACTCTGAAAACGCCCCTACCATCCGTGTCAGCGGCCAGCTGTGTGTGCCGCTGAAAAGGAACCCATGAAACGCATTCTTCTGTTCGTCCTCACCAACCTTGCCGTCATGGTGGTGCTGGGGGTCGTCGCCAGTTTGCTCGGCGTCAACCGCTACCTCACGGCCAATGGCCTAAACATGTCTGCCTTGCTGGGCTTCTCGCTCATCATGGGCTTTGGTGGCGCCATTATTTCATTGCTGATGAGCAAACCCATGGCCAAGTGGAGCACGGGCGCGCACGTCATCAACCAACCCGCCAACCAAGACGAAGCATGGATCGTCAGCACGGTACAACGCTTGTCGGAGCGCGCTGGCATCGCCATGCCTGAAGTGGCGATTTACGAAGGCGAGCCCAACGCCTTTGCCACGGGCGCGTTCAAGAACTCGGCCTTGGTGGCGGTGTCCACGGGTTTGTTGCAAAGCATGACGCACGAAGAAATCGAAGCGGTGCTGGGCCATGAAATTGCCCACGTCGCCAATGGCGACATGGTGACGCTCACCCTCATCCAAGGTGTGCTCAACACCTTTGTGGTGTTCTTGAGCCGCGTCATTGGTTACTTTGTAGACAGCATGCTGCGCAGCAAAGACGAAGAGTCCAGCGGCCCCGGCATGGGCTACTACATCACCAGTTTTGTGCTCGACATTGTGTTGGGCTTTGTCGCCAGCATGATCGTGGCATGGTTCAGCCGCTACCGCGAATTCCGTGCAGACGAAGGCTCGGCGCAGCTGTTGGGCAACAAGCAACCCATGATCAACGCCTTGGCGCGTTTGAATAGCATGCAAGCGGGCGAGTTGCCTGCCAGCGTCGCCGCGATGGGCATCACCGGTGGTTTGGGCAAGTTGTTTGCCTCACACCCCCCGCTGGAAGATCGCATCGCTGCCTTGCAAGCGGCGCGTTGAGTTCGTTGACGCCCTCGTTTTGAGCACCCCGCCATCCCCTTGGACGGTCGCCCCTGCGCAAGCAGTGGCGACCGTTGCCATTCAGCCCGCCGCAGAGTTGACGCCTGCCCAAAAACGTTTCAACACCTTGTTGGCGCGGGTGACGCAGCTGTCTGAATCCATCGACATGCTGGAAGCGTTGTCGACCCAGCATCGCAGCAGCCATCTGAGTGCCATGGCTGCCTTGCAGCAGCAAGAGGATGTGGCGCGCAAAAATTTGTTGTTGTTTCTAGACGCGCGTTTGCACCAAGCCGAACTCACCGCCACACACCGACGCAGTGCCACACAAATCATCCTCGCGCTGTGCGAAGCCTTGGCACACAAGAACGATGCCCAAGTGCAAGCCGTGTTCAATCAGCACCACAGCGAAGAAGATGCACAGGCTTTGGCGGAAGAAGCACGCGCGGGCGCTGAACATGCCAAAGCCGTGTTT
>JBPCSU010000153.1:0-4947 GCA_051006815.1 Limnohabitans sp. | reverse complement strand
AGGTTGATGTAGTTGCTGAAGTCCACACCGTCGTTGGAACCGGTACCCAAGCTAGTCGCCAAGCCACCGTTCACCGTCGCAGGTTGCGAAGTGCGAATGTCGGTCAAATCGTCGAGCGAGAACTTGACGGTTTTCTTTGAGAAGCTGCTGTTCAATTCAGCAATTTCAGCAGGTGTTTTGAAATCGGCTTTGGCGCGGAGTTCGCCGTATTTGTTGACATACATGACGTCACCGGTGGTCGTGGTGGCTTGTTGCAACGAGGCACTCACCAACTTGTCACCGACATACACATAGGTTTGCCATGTGTTGTTGGGGGTCTCTTGGCTGGCGTTTTGTGTCTTCACGTAGTAGACCGATGCCAAGTATGAGTTACCACCCGCGTCATACACCGTCAACGCCGTGCTCTTGTTGTAGGTCGTGGGGTCGTTGCGGTTGAACTCTTTGCTAATCACGCTCGCATCCGCAGGAAAGTTCAAGCCCAGTTGCACCTTGCTGGTTTGCATGGCCATGCCGGTGGTTTTTTGCGGAATGGTCAACACGTTCATGTCATCCAAGTTCGCTTTGCCGGACGAGTCGACTGACGCCGCCATCAGTTTTTGGCCTGCTGAGTTCACCACTTTGTACTGGTCGTTCATCATGAACACACCGTTACGGGTAAAGATGTCTTGGAATCCGTCTTGCGACTTCAAGGGGAAGAAACCGTCACCGCTGATCGCCAAGTCCAAGGTGTTCGACGAGAACACCATGTTGCCCTGGCCAAACTCTTGCACCACGCGCTTCAAAGACACACCTTGACCAATGGTGGCCGAGGCTTTTTGCAGTGGCGAGGTGGCAAAAATGTCGCCAAAGTCGGTACGGCTTCGTTTGAAACCCGTGGTACTCACGTTGGCAATGTTGTTGGACGTGACGCCCAACTGTGCCGTGGCTGCGTTCAAACCGGTAAGGGAGGTATAGAAAGACATGGTGCTTTAGCTCCTGAGAGAAATTCTGATGCGTTGTATTAGTTGACGATGCGTTTCACATCAGACAGATTGACGGTTTTGCCGCCGGCCACTTCGAGCAACATGGTGCCGTCGGAAGTGCCTGCACTGCTCACGCCTGTCACGGTGGCATAGGTGTTGACGGTGGGTTTGCTCATCACGCCTTGGCTGTTGACCGTGGCGACGTAGCGATACATGCCATTGGCAGCAGCTTGACCACCATCGGTCATGCCGTCCCAAGCCAACGTGACATCGCCTGGTTTTTGTGCACCCATGATTTGGGTACGAACCAAGATGCCATTGCTGTCAAACACTTGTAATTGAATGCCATCAGCACCCGTGGGCACATTGATCGTGCCTTGCGACACAGTGGTGTCGGTCACCACCACAGGGCCATCGGGGACCGCCACTTGCTTGCCCATCAACGAGGCAGCGCCCAACATGCGGTCGTTGCTCATGCTGGACACGAGACTGGTCATGCTGTCTTTCATCGACGTGGTGGCTTCCAGTTGCGAGAACTGCGCCAACTGGGCCACGAAGGCTTCGTTTTTGACAGGGTCTGTGGGATCCTGGTTTTTCAACTGCGTGGTGAACAGTGTCAAAAACTCGGACTGCCCCATGCTTGTTTTTTGCGGGGTTGCGGCCTGCTGCGCTTTGTATTGCGCAGTGGTCATAACGCCGCTGATGGTGGATGTATCGATCGCCATGGATGACTCCTGTTTAGCCTCAATCAGCTCTTGGTAATTTCAAGGGTGCGCATCATCAATTGACGTGCGGTGTTCACCACTTCGACGTTGTTTTGGTAAGACCGCGAGGCGGCCATCATGTCGACCATTTCAGACATCTCATTCACGTTGGAGTGATAGACATAGCCTTCTTTGTCGGCGAGCGGATTGCCTGGCTCCCAGGTTTTACGAATGGGCGCTGGGTCATTGACGATGCGGTCCACTTTGACGCCACCGACGAACTGAGCGCCTGCATGGGTCATTTCTTGGTCCATCAGCGCTTTGAACAAGGGGCGACGGCCACGGTAGGCCTCTTCCTCTGAACCTGCGACCGAGTTGGCGTTGGCCAAGTTGGACGCGGTGGTGTTCATGCGAATGGCTTGCGCGTTCAGCGCAGTGCCGGCAATACCAAAAACGTTGTCGAGTTGCATGGTCTATTACTCCCCGCGCATGGCTTTGCGAAGACCGCCGATGCGGTTTTCTAAAAATTGCAAGGTGGCTTGGTACTCGCTGGCCGCCTTACCGTATTGGGCTTGTTCCACGTTCATTTCCACGGTGTTGCCGTCGAATGAACTGTTGAAGGGGGTGCGAAAACGCATGCCGTTGTCGGGCGCTTCTTGCAGCCCGGCGTAGTGTTTTTCGTTGGTCGCTGTCAGATATTCGGTTTTGACTTCTTTCAGCATGGCCTTGAAGTCAATGTCTTGTGCTTTGTAGTTCGGCGTGTCGGCGTTGGCGATGTTGCGTGCCAAAACCTCCATGCGCTGGCTTCGAACGCCGAGCGCGCGCTCATGTATTCCGAAAGCTGAATTAAAAACGTCCATCACAAGACTCCTGTTTATTGACACTTGGCCTCAAGTTGTGAGACCTCGTGTCGATTAATGCAAGAGACGTGCCATGGTGGTTTTGACGCTCCAAGCGGCAAAGATTTGCCACTGATAGGTTGCGAGGCTGCGCCTGCCCCGCTTTTCAAGCAGAAGTTAACGAACTTCCGTCACCGCTGCTTGTGCGGCATAGGCGCTCAATCTTGCCGCTTGAATGGAGGGGCGTTGCGCCACTTCTGTGCCCAAGCGTTCGTTGGCGTTTTGATGCAAGCCCGCCAAGATCGAGTTGCGTGTGATGGGTGCACGCACATCACGGTTCACATGCAAGAACGCCGCCTGTTGACCTGGAATGTTCAAGGCCGCGTTGGGACGCGTTTCATTGCGCGCAGCCGGCGTGAGCACCGTGAGGTACAAGTCGTCCAAGCTGACGGGGCCAAAGTTTTTCAGGCCGGTGTCTTCAAAATATTTGTCCACCATGTCGAGTTGCTGCAGCACGCTGTAGCCCAAGATGGCTTTGGGGTTGGCGCCAAAACCGGCACTGGCAGCGCCACGGTCCGGGCCATCACAGAATTGAATGATGCCGTGACAGCGGCTGTTGGTGGCTTTGGGGTTCATGCCGTCGCTCTCCATCAAGGTGAGTCGGGCAAAGTCATCGGGCGAGAAGCGATGTTGCTGCGACAGCTGCACAATTTTGTTCATCACCGCTTGTTTGTCTTGTGCGGGAATGAAGCCTTTTTCAATCGCACGGTCAATGGTTTTCTCCAACACCACGTTGCCACTACGATCCGAGCGCGTGAGCAATTGCACTTGTGCAGTACCTGCCAGGGCGGTACTGCCCATGGCGGTGTTGCTATTTAAAGTGTTCACGTTGGCTGCTGGCGTCACCGCCGGCGCGGCCGCAGCCACGGCAGCCGCTTGATTCGCTGCAATCGCTTGCTTCACGGCGAGCGACTGTTGCAACGAGAAATTCAAACTGTCCAAGTTCAACGCCTGCCCCGGATGGATCATGTTGGCATTGGCGATATTGTTCGAGCGCGCTACGGTTTGCGCCAAACGCATGGCTTCGTTGTTTGAGATGGTGACGCCACGCGTCGCCATTTGTTCGCGCACGATGCCTGTCAACGTTTGACCTGAACGCACCGTGGTGTTCCAAGGTGCTGTGCTGCCCTCGGGAGCCAACGCGCCAGATTGTTGGCTGACGTTGGCCATCGCGCGCGTGAAAGCGGGTGCCGTGCGCGCGTACGCCAACTGACTCCGCGGCAGCTTGGGCAGGCCGGAGGCGTCGGTGGTGTTCACCTGAGGGTTGTAGGACGGGTCGAGTCGCATGTCTGTGGCTCCGTTGGAACGGTCCGTTTAAAAGTTGGCTTTGTTTTTGCATGGGTGTGTGGGTCTGAACAAATGTCAAAACTTCCACACCGACCTGAATGACTATGCAAATGCTGTGCCTAAAAAATGCCGACACCCCGCGCGCACGTCGCGTCGGTTGGTGCGTGGCTGTCGCATGGCTAAGCCACGTCACGCTTGGGTTTGCGACCGATTTGCCGACTGGAAGTTCAGCCTTTGAGGCCTTGCAACAGCAAGCGCAGCAATGGGCCGCGACACACCCCGCTTTTCAAGGCAAACCGGTGCACGTAGCGCCGGTCGATGCCCGTATCACGGTGCAAAACTGTCAACAAAACCTGCAGTTTGACCAGCCCTTCCCCAACCAACCCGCCGTGCGTGTGCGCTGCACACAGCCCCAGTGGCAGTTGTTTGTGAATTTAAATTCGGGGCAAGCTGCAACTTCGGCCAATCGATCAACCCCATCGGCCCCCGCCTTGTACAAAGTGTTGATCGCCAAAGAAGTGCTCAAACGCGGAACAATCTTGAGCCCCAGCATGTTCACCTCGACTGAAATGCCCGTCGCGGGAATGGAAAACCAGATCATTTCAGATACTAATTTGGTAAAAAACATGGAGTTGGTGCGTGACCTCACGCCCAACACCCCCTTGCGCTCGTATGACGTGAAAGCCGCCGTGCTGGTCAAACGTGGGCAAGAGGTACAGGTCACAGCAGGTGAAGGACAAGGCTTCTCAATCACCATGCGCGCGGAAGCGTTGCAAGACGGTGGAATTGGTGAACAAATTCGCTTAAAAAATGTCGAGTCGGGTCGATCACTTACAGGCGTGATTACCGGACCGAATGCCGCAAAACTCAGATAGAAATGAGGCACAAAGTGGTATTTAGAAAATATTTCAAAAAAATCCTCAAGTTCTAGAATTTGGGGTCGATTGAAGTGTTGTGAAAAGGTTTGACCCGGCTATCGGGTTAAGAAAGTGAAAACATCATGAATGACGCGATTTCAAACTACGGTCGGATGACGCAGTCCAACGCTGCCTTGCGCAGTGCCATCGACAAAGTCGAGAAACGAAGCCCTTCAGC
>JBPCSU010000152.1:0-7520 GCA_051006815.1 Limnohabitans sp. | reverse complement strand
TGCACCAAGAACGCAGGAATCGCCACCCACATCGCCAGTTGCACCGCGTGCAACACAAACACGCCAATGTTCAAGCGCAGCAGCGCAGGGCTCGACAGCACGTGGCGCAACCCCCCGCGCGCGGCATCCTTATGCAGCTCTGGCTCTTGTGGCACCAGCCACACCACCACGGCAATGCCCAGCACCGCCAGCACAGCCGTCAACACAAACAAACCCGACAAACCCATTTGCGCAGCAAGCAGCGGCGACAACACCAACGACACCGCAAACATCAGCCCAATACTGGCCCCGACCAAGGCCATGGCTTTGGTGCGCACGTTGTCACGCGTCAAATCGGCCAGCAGGGCCGTCACCGCGGCAGACACGGCCCCCGCACCTTGCAGGGCACGGCCCGCCAACAAACCGGTCAAGGTGTCGGCACTGCCCGCCACCAAGCTGCCCAAGGCAAACACCAGCAGCCCAAAAACGATCACCCGCTTGCGACCCAAGCGGTCAGAGGCCACGCCAAACGGAATTTGCAACAAACCTTGGGTCAGCCCATAAATACCCATGGCCATGCCCACCAACGCGGGGTCATCGCCACCGGGGTATTTGCGCGCTTCCAGCGCAAATACCGGCAACACCAAAAACAAACCCAACATGCGCAACGCAAAGATCGACGCCAACGCGCCACTGGCACGACGCTCTGTGGGCGTCATGCGGGGGCTATGGTCGAGGGTGGGGTCGGGGGTTAAATTCATCGTCACAGCCTGCCATTGTCCCGCATTCCTAGCCAAGTCAGCCCGCCGCCACTATCATGCCGGGTTGCCCTTTATTTGACAGACCCGTGAACGCACCTAACGACGGCGCCTATTTAGGCCAAGCCCTGCAGCACCCTTCTGCCCTGCGAAACATCAGCATTCGCGGCGCACGCACGCACAACCTGAAAAACATCGACCTCGACATTCCGCGCAACCAACTGGTGGTCATCACGGGCTTGTCGGGTTCGGGCAAATCCAGTCTGGCGTTTGACACGCTGTACGCCGAAGGTCAGCGCCGCTATGTAGAAAGCCTCTCCGCCTACGCACGCCAATTCTTAGGCCGCTTAGACAAACCCGATGTGGATCTGATCGAAGGCCTGTCGCCCGCCATCAGCATTGAGCAAAAAGCCACCAGCCACAACCCACGCTCCACCGTGGGCACGGTGACCGAAATTCACGACTACTTGCGTTTGCTGTTTGCCCGCGCCGGCACGCCTTATTGCCCCGACCACAACTTGGCGCTGCAATCGCAAAGCGTGTCGCAAATGGTGGACGCCGTCATGGCCCTGCCAGAAGACACCAAGCTCATGCTGCTGGCCCCCATCGCACGCAGCCGCAAGGGGGAATACAGCGAACTCTTCTCTCAGCTGCAAGCGCAAGGGTATGTGCGTTTCCGCATCCAAGGCCAGGTGTACGAATACGACGACCTGCCCGAGCTGAAGAAAACCGAGAAACACGACATCGACGTGGTGGTCGACCGCATCAAGGTGCGTCACGAAGCCGTTGCTGCGCCCGTGCCCGCAGTGGCACCCAGCATCGGCGATGTGGCGGTCGCAGCACCCCCCCCAGGCTTGCGCCAGCGCTTGGCCGAGAGCTTTGAAGCGGCTTTGCGTTTGGCCGAAGGCCGCGCCATCGCGCTCGAAATGGACACGGGCGTGGAACACAGCTTCAACGCCAAGTTCTCCTGCCCGCAATGCACGTATTCCATCAGCGAACTCGAACCGCGTTTGTTCTCGTTCAACTCGCCTGTGGGTGCGTGTCCCTCGTGCGATGGATTGGGCCACCAAGACTTTTTCGACCCCGCGCGCGTGGTGGCCTTCCCCTCGCTGAGCTTGGGCAGCGGCGCCATCAAAGGCTGGGACCGCCGCAACGCCCATTACTTCACCTTGCTCGAAAGCTTGGCCAAGCACTACCAGTTTGAGTTGGATGCACCGTTTGAAAACCTCAGTCCCGAGATACGCCAAGTCTTGTTGTACGGCTCAGGCGAAGAAGAAATCAAATTCAACTACAGCCTCGAGTCGGGTGGCAAAAAACTGAGCAAGAAACACCCCTTCGAAGGCATCTTGGTCAACATGGAACGCCGCTACCGCGAGACCGATTCGGCCGTGGTCCGCGAAGACCTGTCACGCTACCGCGGCACACGTGCGTGCACGGCCTGCAGTGGCACACGCTTGCGCCGTGAAGCACGCAACGTGCGCATTGGCGAAGGCGATCAAATGCGCGGCATTTTCGACATCAGCCACACCACACTGGGTGAATGCTTTGGCTACTTCAACACCCTTCAGTTGCACGGTGCCAAAGCCGAGATTGCCGACAAGGTGGTGCGTGAAATTGCTTCGCGTTTGAAATTCCTCAACGATGTGGGCTTGAACTACCTCAGCCTCGACCGCAGCGCCGACACGCTGTCGGGCGGCGAAGCGCAGCGCATCCGCTTGGCCTCGCAAATCGGTTCTGGTCTGACAGGCGTGATGTATGTGTTGGACGAACCCAGCATTGGCCTGCACCAACGCGACAACGACCGCCTGATTGACACGCTCAAGCACCTGCGCAACATTGGCAACAGCGTGTTGGTGGTGGAGCATGACGAAGACATGATTCGCGCCGCCGATTTTTGCGTCGACATGGGGCCCGGCGCTGGCGTGCACGGCGGCCAAGTGATGGCCCGCGGCACGCCCGCCGAAATCGAAGCCAACCCCCAGTCACTGACCGGGCGCTATTTGGCGCAAGCACTGCGCATTGAAGTGCCCAAACAACGCCACACGTTCTTGCCCGTCGACGCGGACGAACTCAAGTTCCAACGCAAGCTACACAAAGATGCCCCCGAACACCAAGTCATTCGCATCCGCGGCGCGCGGGGCAACAACCTGAAAAATGTGACCGCCGATTTCCCTGTGGGTTTGCTCACTTGCGTCACCGGCGTCTCGGGCTCGGGCAAATCCACGCTGGTGAACGACACGCTGTACACCGCGGCCGCGCACGCCATTCACCGTGCACACGATGAGCCAGCGGCGCATGACGAAATCACAGGCCTCGACTATTTCGACAAAGTCATCAACGTCGACCAGTCCCCGATTGGTCGAACCCCACGCAGCAACCCTGCCACGTACACCGGCTTGTTCACCCCCATCCGCGAACTGATGGCCGAAGTGCCCATGGCGCGCGAACGCGGCTATGGCCCGGGGCGTTTCAGCTTCAACGTGGCAGCAGGTTCAGGCGGTGGCCGCTGTGAAGCCTGTCAAGGCGATGGCATGGTGAAAGTGGAAATGCACTTCTTACCCGACGTGTATGTGCCTTGTGATGTGTGCCACGGCTTACGCTACAACCGCGAAACGCTCGAGGTCCTGTACAAAGGCAAAAACATTGCCCAAGTGTTGGACCTCACTGTGGAAGCGGCCTTGCAGTTTTTCAGCGCGGTGCCCAACATCGCACGCAAGTTGCAAACCTTGATGGATGTGGGCTTGTCTTACCTGCAACTCGGCCAAGCCGCCACCACGCTGTCGGGCGGTGAGGCACAACGCGTGAAGTTGGCACTGGAGCTGAGCAAGCGTGACACCGGACGCACGCTGTACATCTTGGACGAGCCGACCACCGGTTTGCACTTCGCCGACATTGCGCTGCTGCTGAAAGTGTTGCAACACCTGCGCGATGCGGGCAACACCATTGTCATCATCGAGCACAACTTGGACGTCATCAAAACTGCCGACTGGCTGATTGACATGGGGCCAGAGGGCGGCAGCGGTGGCGGCACCGTGGTGGGCGTGGGCACGCCAGAAACGTTGGCAGCCAACCCCGCCAGCTTTACCGGCAAGTACTTGAAGCGCTTGTTGCCAAGCTGATATCAATGCTGATGCCCATGTGCACCATGCACATGGCGATGGGCAATTTCTTCAGCCGTGGCGGCGCGTACACCCGTCACGGTGCAACGAAAACGCAGCGCCTGGCCCGCCAGCGCGTGATTGCCGTCTAGGTGCACTTCAGGGCCTTTGATCTTCACCACGTTGAACACGCGCGGCTGCCCGTCGTCGCCCGCGCCTTGTAGCTGGCCGCCGACTTTCACCCCCGGTGGAAATTCGGATTTAGGGATGACGCGCACCAACGATTCGTCGCGTTCGCCAAAGGCGTCTTCTGCGCTCAAGTCCAGCGTCACGGCAAAGCCCACCGCTTGGCCATGGAGTGCAGCTTCGACCTTTGGAAAGATGTTTTCATAACCGCCGTGCAAATAGGCCAAATGCCCTGAGTCCAAGGGCTTGCCTGCAGGCGTGGTGACTTGGTAGTTGATGGTGACGGCGGTGTCTTGAATGATGTGCATGGTTTCGCTTTACTAAAGAAATCAATCGCGCGCGGCCTGCAAGGTCTCGCGCGTTTGCAGTGCCACACGGCGCGCAGCCTCTGCAAAGTCGTCACCTTTAGACGCATACAAAATCGCTCGCGAGGAGTTCACGATGATCGGCCCCGTCGTGTGGCCGTTCGCCGCACGCAAGCCGGCTTTCACCGTGGCCACCGCATCGCCACCTTGTGCACCCACGCCAGGAATGAGCAAAGGCACGGTGGGCGCGAGTTCGCGCACGCGTTCAATTTCTTTGGGGTAGGTCGCCCCCACCACCAAACCCAATTGGCCATTCAAGTTCCAAGGACCTTGCGCCAAACGTGCCACGTGTTCGTAAAGCAATGGCTGACCATCCACCGAAGCGAGGCGTTGGTTTTGCAAGTCGTCGCCGCCGGGGTTGGAGGTGCGGCACAACAAGAAAGCGCCTTTGCCGTGGTACTTCAAATACGGCGCCACCGAGTCCCAGCCCATGAAGGGCGAGAGCGTCACCGCATCGGCACCATAGCGCTCAAATGCCTCAATCGCATACTGCTCGGCAGTGGAGCCAATGTCGCCACGCTTGGCATCCAAGATGATCGGCACATGCGGCGCCACGCGACGCATGTGTTCCATCAAGCGCTCCAACTGGCCTTCGGCGCGGTGGGCGGCAAAGTAGGCGATTTGCGGTTTGAAGCTATTCACCAAGTCGGCCGTGGCATCCACGATGGCGGCGCAGAAGTCGTAAATCTTGTTCGAGTCGCCCTTGATGCGATCTGGAAATTTGGTGGGCTCGGGGTCAAGGCCCACGCACAGCATGGAAGCGTTTTGGCGCTCAGCGGCGCTCAACATGTCAAGAAAGGTCATGGGTTCATTTTAGAAGGCTTACCATGCTGCCCATGTCCGCGTTGCCTAGCCTCACCCGTCGCCAACTTTGGTTGCTCATCACCCTCACCTTGGTTTGGGGCATCAACTGGCCCATCATGAAGCTAGGGGTTACCGGATTTCCACCGCTCACGTTTCGCAGCTTGTCGATGTGGATCGGCATGCCCGTGTTGACAGTAGCGTTGTGGGTGATGAAAGTGCCGCTGCGCATCCCCCGTGCGCACTGGCGTGAGGTGTTGAAGCTCGCGTTCTTCAATATGTTTGTGTGGCATGTGTTGGTGATCTTGGCACTGCCCATGCTGTCCAGTGGACGTGCGGCCATCTTGGGTTACACCATGCCGATCTTCTCGGCGATCTGGGGCGTGTTTTGGTTCAACGCCCCGCTGCGTGCACGTCAGTGGTTGGGCGTGGTGGCCGCAGGTGTCGGCGTGTTGTTATTGCTCTGGAACGAGCTGAGTCACTTGTCTGGTCAACCGTTTTGGGTGCTGATGGTGTTGATCGCCGCCGCTGTGTGGGCCTACGGCACCCAACGCTTGCGCCACACGCCGCTGGAGGTGCCCACGCTCACCATCGCGTTTTGGATGACGGGCATGACCACGTTGTTGCTCACCGTGCTGGCCTGCGTGTTTGAGCAAGACCGTTGGCACATGCCATCGGAGAGCACACAGTGGTCGATTCTGTACAACGCCATTGGCGTGTTTGCCTTCGCACAAGCTGCCTGGCTGACACTGGCTCGCGGCCTGCCGCCTGTGGCATCCACCCTGAGCGTGATGTTCATTCCCGTGCTGGGGGTTTTCTCTGGCGCGTGGTGGCTGGGCGAAGTGCTGCACTGGCAGGACTGGACGGCGGTAGTGTTGATGGTGGTCGCCATCGCTACGGTGCTGTGGCCGGCTCGGGCAACGTCTTGAAGTTCTGAGCCCGTCACGAACGAAAAAAACTACTCAGCACCCTTGACGTGCGCCATGGCCAAGCACAGGTCTGCCCACACCTTGGCCTTCTCTGGCAAGTTGCGCAACACATAGGCGGGGTGGTACGTCACCACCACCGGCAGGTTTTGGTATTCGTACACACGGCCACGCAGCTTGCCTAGCGGTGTGCTCTCCACCTCGGGCAAGGTGTCGCGCAACAAGGCTTGCACAGCAAAGCGGCCCATGGCCAAAATTATTTTGGGCTTCAGCAAAGCCACTTGGCGCTCGAGGTATGGCAAGCACTGCGCCACTTCTTCGGGCTTGGGATTGCGGTTGCCCGGTGGCCGGCACTTGAGCACGTTGGCGATGTACACGCCACCGCCTTGTGCCGTGCGTTCCCCCGTGCGCGACAACGTCATGGCGGCGAGCATGTTGTCGAGCAGTTTGCCCGCTTGGCCCACAAAGGGTTCGCCTTGCAGGTCTTCGTTCTCGCCCGGGGCTTCGCCCACGATCAACCAATCGACTTGCGGAGCTTGGCCTTCCACTGCGGGCGCGCCGACACCAAACACCGTGTTTTTACGCGTGCTGCACAAAGTACAAGCTTGGCACGACGACACCGAGGTGTGCAGCGCCGACCAATCCATTTGGTCAATGCCTTCGGGGCGCTGGATGATGAGGGGCTCGGGCTTCTCTTTGAGTACCGGGGCCGCTGTGGGCATGTGTCGCGTGACACCTTCGACGCCTGCTGCGTTCGCGATGGCTTGGGTGGCCAACGCACTGGCAGCTGCAAAGCTGTGTGCCTCGTCGGCATGCGCTTGCATAACGACCTCGGCAGGCACGGAGGCTGAGGTGTCGACCGCTAAAGTTTCCACTGCCGGCGCATCCATGACCGCCGCCTCAGACATCGGCGACCACACACGCACTCCCATCTCGGCCAGCATGGCGCGTTGACGTTTGTCGAGGTGCAAGGTGTTGGTCATGGGGCGTAGCTTACAACTTGAACGACATGACCACCGCGTGTTCGCGTTGACCTTGCTCGGCGGGGTAATAGTTTTTGCGCTCACCCACGCGGGCATAGCCATAGCGCTGGTACACCTGCATGGCGCGCGTGTTGCTCACGCGTACCTCTAGCCACAGCCATTGCGCCTGACGACTGCGCGCCCAGACGGCCAACGCATCGAGCATCAACACACCATAGCCTTGGCCTTGAAACGCCGGAGCCACCGTGATGTTGAGCAAATGCACTTCGTCCACCCCCTCCATCGCCACAAAGTAGACGATCAAGGTGTCTTCCCCCATCAGCGCCAGCAACTGGTAGCCCGACTTGAGCGAGTCAGCAAAGTTGCCACGCGTCCACGGATGCGCGTAGGCGCTATTTTCGATACGCAGCACATCGTCGAGCAA
>JBPCSU010000151.1:0-5572 GCA_051006815.1 Limnohabitans sp. | reverse complement strand
GACAATGACCTTGCTTAGAAAACTATCTAAGAAAAAGACTCATGGCTTCCAAGACTCACAGGCATTGTCAGCTTTCACAATTGGATAAAAGTCCATTTTTCTAAGTTTTCTAACAAGCGCATTGGCCCTCGCGTATTCAAGTCCACATCTCAACCCAGTACCTGAAGTGTATGAAGGCAAGACATAAATGCAGGTATCGCATCGAGGAGGATTTTTTTCGATAGTCATCAACGCGCCTTTCGAAAACTTATTAGCCATGACAGCCTAACCCATTGATATTTCAAGCACTGCGCTCCCATTTTTCTCACACATCAACAAGGCATCAAAAACTCTTGACTGATGTTGAAGCCAATTTCATTGACTCGATCCAAAAAAAGATTAAGGTAAGCATGCAACCCGTTACTCAAAATCTCATCAATACAACCAAACTCTAACTCTGCACACAGTTTTCCAGCACGGCGATAGCTTTCAAGTGAGCGGTCATCAGACACCATGGCGATGTTGCTCACCACTTCTTTCATGCACGCGTGCAAAGAGCGAGGCATATCGGGGCGCAAAATCAACAATTCAGCCACACGCTCCGGATGAATCACATCCCGATAGACCTTGCGGTAAATCTCAAAACCTGAAACGCTGCGCAAAATTGCACTCCAGTGGTAAAAATCATGCTGCTGTGTCTGCTCGCTGTCATCAGCAAACAAGTCCCCATGTACGGCATGGAACTTGACATCTACCAAGCGCGCGGTGTTGTCAGCTCGCTCCAAGAACGTCCCTAATCGCATGAAGTACAAAGCTTCGTCGATGAGCATAGTTCCAACCGTCACACCACGCGACAGGTGTGAACGAAACTTCACCCACTCAAAAAAATTACCAGGATCACGCTCTACCAAACTACCCCCAAGTAACCGATTTAGCTCTAGCCAAGTTTGGTTTTGTGTTTCCCATACTTCGGTGGTCAAGCTACCACGCACAGCGCGTGCGTTTTCACGCGCCGCACGCAAGCAAGAAATGATGGACGATGGATTGCTTTCGTCTTTCACCATGAACTCCATCACACGCTGAGGTGTCACTTCTCCATGACGCGCTTGGTAGGCAGGCAGCAGCTCACTGATTGATAACAGGCCCTCCCATCCCAGTTGAGCAAGCTCTGCAGATTGCGGCAGTAACGAGGTTTGGTAATTAACATCCAGCAATCGCGCGGTGTTTTCAGCTCGTTCGGTGTAACGAGACATCCAAAATAAATGATCAGCAGTTCGACTCAGCATTGTTAAACCTCAAGAATCCATGTGTCTTTGGTGCCGCCACCTTGTGACGAGTTCACCACGAGAGAACCTTCTTTCAGCGCTACGCGGGTCAAACCACCCGGCACCATCTGCACGGCTTTGCCACTGAGCACGAAAGGACGCAAATCAATGTGGCGTGGCGCGATGCCACTTTCTACATACGTGGGGCAGCTGGACAAACTCAGCGTGGGCTGAGAGATGTAGCCTTCAGGCTTGGCCTTGAGCACTGCTCGAAACGCTTCAATTTCGGCTTTACTAGCCGCAGGACCGACCAACATGCCATAACCGCCCGCGCCATGCACTTCTTTGACCACTAACTTGTCTAAGTTGGCCAGCGTGTAGTCGAGATCTTCTTTCTTGCGGCATTGGAATGTAGGCACGTTGTTCAGGATAGGTTTTTCGCTCAGGTAAAAATCAATCATTTGTGGCACATAGGGATAGATAGATTTGTCATCAGCAATACCTGTACCCACTGCGTTGCAAATATTCACATGGCCAGCACGATACACATCCATCAACCCAGCGCACCCCAAAGTAGAGTCAGGACGGAACACACGGGAATCAAGAAAGTCATCGTCCACGCGTCGGTAAATCACATCCACGCGCTTGGGACCGCGAGTGGTACGCATATAAACAAAGCTGTCTTTCACGTACAAGTCTTGGCCTTCGACCAATTCCACACCCATCTGTTGCGCTAAAAAGGCGTGCTCGAAGTACGCACTGTTGTACATGCCTGGGGTAAGCACCACCACGGTCGGGTTATCAGTCGTCGACGGGCTGCTGGCACGCAAGGTCTCTAACAACAAGTCCGGGTAATGCGCTACCGGAGCCACACGGTGTTGGTTAAATAACTCGGGGAAGAGCCGCATCATCATCTTGCGGTCTTCCAGCATGTAACTGACGCCACTGGGCACACGTAGGTTGTCTTCGAGCACATAGTAGTCACCGTTCCCATTTGCGTCTGGCGCACGCACGATGTCGATGCCACTGATTTGGGAATACACCTTATGTGGCACCTCGACACCACACATCTCAGAACGGTACTGCGCGTTGTTCAAAACTTGCTCGCTCGGAATGATGCCGGCTTTGAGAATGTTTTGTTCGTGGTAGATATCGTGAATAAACATGTTCAATGCATTCACGCGTTGCACCAAACCCTTTTGCATACAACCCCACTCGCTTGCGGGAATAATGCGAGGAATCAAATCAAACGGGATCAGTCGCTCAGTGCCTGCACCGTTTTCGTCTTTGTCGCCATACACAGCAAAAGTAATACCGACACGACGAAAAATCATCTCCGCCTCTTCACGCCTGTCGCGCATGGTCTGTGGGTCTTGCTCTTTAAGCCAGTCTAAGTAAGTCTTATAGTGGGGACGTACCGCGCTGTCTAGAAAAGGCAGCTGGGCGTACATTTCATCAAACTTGTTCATAGTGCAAACTCCTAACTTCTCTTATGCAAGTTAGGTGCCAAGCACCATGCACCAAAAAATTGCATCGGAATTGGCTCACGTTTTGCTAGAGCTAATGCATGTCTATTCATGCCGCACTCCACCACGTCACTCACTACCGCTACGACCGTTTGGTTGAGCTAGGTCCGCAGGTGATTCGGCTTCGCCCGGCTCCGCACTGTCGAAGCCATGTGATTTCTTATTCGCTCAAGGTTGAGCCCAAGCACTTCATCAACTGGCAACAAGACCCATTCGCCAACTACCAAGCCCGCTTGGTGTTCCCTGAAAAGACGCACGAGTTCAAGGTCACGGTGGATGTGGTGGTGGAAATGGCGGTGTACAACCCCTTTGATTTCTTTCTCGAACCGCATGCCGAAACCTTTCCTTTCAACTATGGCCTAGCCTCAGCCCTTGAGCTTGCACCATACTTAGCAACCAGCCGCTTCACACCCAAGTTCAAGGCGTATTTCAAGGCCATCGACTTCAAAGCTTTGAAGCGCAAACCCATGCGCACCATCGACTTTTTGGTGCAGCTCAATCAACAACTGCACCAAGATATTGCCTACACCATCCGTATGGAACCTGGCGTGCAAACGCCTGAAGAAACGCTCACGCTCGGCAGTGGCTCGTGCCGCGACACCGCATGGCTACTGGTCAACTTGCTGCGCCACTGCGGCTTGGCAGCACGCTTTGCATCGGGTTATTTGATTCAGCTCGCGCCCGATGTGAAGTCACTCGACGGTCCCAGCGGCACCGAGGTGGACGTGACCGACCTCGACGCCTGGTGCGAGGTCTACCTACCCGGCGCAGGCTGGATTGGGCTCGACCCCACATCCGGCTTACTCGCAGGCGAAGGTCACATCCCCCTAGCGTGCACGCCACAGCCGTCGAGTGCGGCGCCGATTGAGGGTTTGATTGACGAGTGTGAGGTCACGTTTGCGCACGAGATGAAAGTGACGCGCGTCCTCGAATCTCCCCGCGTGACCAAGCCCTACACCGAAGACCAATGGACCGAGGTGCTGGCCTTGGGCGACGAAGTGGACCGACGCCTGCACCACGGCGATGTGCGATTGACCATGGGCGGCGAGCCCACTTATGTGGCAGTCAACGACCGTGACGCACCAGAGTGGAACACCGACGCACTCGGCCCCACCAAACGGGGGCTAGCCACCGAACTGGTGCACAAACTGCGTGCGCAGTACGGTCAAGGCGGCTTCTTGCATTTCGGCCAAGGCAAGTGGTATCCGGGCGAGCAGCTGCCGCGCTGGGCTCTGGGCATTTATTGGCGTACCGACGGCCAACCGTGCTGGCACAACCCTGCACTGTTTGCCGACGAACGTGAACCCAGTCACTACACCAGCGACGACGCACAACGCTTCATCACCAAGCTGGCTGAAAAACTGAAGGTCGCAGGTGACTACATCACACCCGGTTTTGAAGACACGTGGTACTACCTCTGGCGCGAACGTCGCTTGCCTGTGAACGTGGACCCGTTTGAGTCCAAACTCGACGACGAACTTGAGCGCGTGCGCCTGCGTCGTGTGTTCAGCCAAGGGCTGGAGCACACCGTGGGTTTCGTTCTGCCCTTGCAGCCGAATAGCGCAACAGGTGCATGGAGCAGCGGCCCGTGGCTATTCCGTGACGAGCGCATGTACCTCGTGCCTGGCGACTCACCGATGGGCTACCGTCTGCCGCTCGACTCTTTGCCCTGGGTCAGCGAAGGCGACTATCCCTACACCCATGAACAAGACCCCTTTGCCGAACGCAAGGCACTGCCCCACGCTGCGGCACTGCGGGCGCAGTACGCGCACCATGCCCGCCACACGCACTACAACGCACACCAAGTAGGCGGCGGGTTTGCAGGCGGCGGCACGGTCAGCCTGCAAAGCGGATTGGAAGACGGCATTCCCGAGATGGGCCACCCAATGCCCGACAAGCATCAATCCGCACACTGGATCACCCGCACCGCTGTATGCGTAGAGGTACGTGCCCCCTCGCGTGCCAATGGCTCTGTGGTGGAACGAGCGACCATGGAGCGGCCACAAGGCGTGATGTATGCGTTCATGCCGCCGTTGAGCCATCTGGAGGATTACATTGACTTGCTCAGCGCGGTCGAAGCCACCGCCGAGGAGCTGGACGTGCGCATCGTGCTTGAAGGCTATCCACCGCCACGCGATGCACGTCTGAAAGTGCTGCAAGTCACGCCCGACCCTGGCGTGATTGAAGTCAACATCCACCCTGCGCACAACTGGTTGGAGCTGGTGGAGCACACCGAGTTTTTGTACAAAGCCGCATTTGAGTCGCGCCTATCTGCCGAAAAGTTCATGACCGATGGCCGTCACACCGGCACAGGCGGTGGCAACCACATCGTCATGGGTGGTGCGACGCCTGCAGACAGCCCCTTCTTGCGCAAGCCTGAGTTGCTGGCTTCGCTCCTCCTCTACTGGCACAACCACCCAAGCTTGAGCTATTTGTTCAGCGGCATGTTCATTGGCCCCACCAGCCAAGCACCGCGTGTGGACGAAGCGCGCAACGACCAAATCTACGAGCTTGAAATTGCGCTGCGCGAGATTCACCGCAACCGACAAATCTATGGCGCAGACATGCCGCCATGGTTGGTTGATAGAACGTTACGTAACATCTTGATTGACGTGACAGGCAACACCCATCGCAGAGAGTTTTGCATTGACAAGCTCTACTCACCCGACTCGTCCACAGGCCGCTTAGGTCTGTTGGAACTGCGCGCTTTTGAGATGCCGCCGCACGAGCGCATGAGCATCGTGCAGCAGCTGTTGTTGCGCGCGCTGGTGGCACGTTTTTGGGAAACACCCTACCAAGCGC
>JBPCSU010000150.1:0-3526 GCA_051006815.1 Limnohabitans sp. | reverse complement strand
TCCCTTGCAGTTAGGACACCTTGCGGCACCCTAACCCAGCCTATCGGCCAACTGTTGCAAGGCTCACCGGATTAAGCGGCGAGTGCGAAACGTTCGTCGTTTGCAGTTAGTTTTTTTCTGCGGTTTTACGAGGTGACAGAACCTCGACATGCCCTGCTACGCGTCCGAACCCGTGTCGAAACCAGTGCAGCCCCAAGCTTCCTATTTTAGGCCTCTGCCAGCAATTGCAAGAGCTTATTTGGAGAATCGATGTGTAAATCTGCACCCCAACTGCTGACATCGGTCTTTTCACCCAAATAACCATAGGTTGCAGCCACGGTGGGCATGCCGGCAGCACGGCCTGCAGCGATGTCTCGCTCGTCGTCCCCCACATACAAACAGACCTCTGGCGGCAATTCCAAACGACGCGCTGCCTCAAACAAAGGCTCAGGATGTGGCTTGGGGTGTGGCGTGGTGTCGCCACTCACAATTGCAGCAGCACTGGCAAACAACGGCATGGCTTGGGTAAGGGGGTCTGTAAAACGCGCCATTTTGTTGGTCACAACGCCCCAGGGCATTTGGCGCAACTGAATGTGTTCAATCAAATCTTCCACGCCATCAAACACATAAGTGCGCACGGTCATAGCGGCTTCGTAGTTGGCGAAAAACTCTTCGCGCAATGTCATGAAGTCTTGGTGCTCGGGCGTGATGTCAAACGCGATCTTCAACATACCGCGCGCACCTGCGCCGGCTAAGGGGCGATACAACTCGTAAGGCAACGAGGGCAAGCCACGGTCGATGCGCATTTTGTCAGCGGCAGCGCCTAAGTCGGGGGCACTGTCAATCAAGGTGCCGTCTAAGTCGAACAGCACAGCACGGATATTTTTCAGCATCAGAGTGGCCTTTGCGTGGCAACCAAATAGTTCACGCTGGTGTCGTTGCTTAGCCAGTAGCGACGAGTCAGAGGGTTGTATTCCATGCCGCGTGTGTCTTGCCATTCCAAGCCTGCTTCGCGGCAATCGCGCGCCAGCTCGCTAGGGCGAATGAACTTGGCGTATTCATGGGTACCACGGGGCAACATGTTCAGCACATATTCCGCGCCCACGATGGCAAACAAGAACGACTTGGCGTTGCGGTTCAAGGTAGAGAAAAACACATGGCCACCGGGCTTCACCAACTGCGCGCACGCGCGCACGATGGACGCGGGGTCTGGCACGTGTTCCAGCATTTCCATGCAGGTCACCACATCAAAGCTGGCGGGTTGCTCTGCGGCCAACGCCTCCACCGCCACCTCGCGGTAACTCACACGTGGGGTTTGTGCTTCAAGCGCGTGCAGTTGCGCCACTTTGAGTGATTTGGTAGCCAAATCAATGCCCAAGGCTTGCGCACCCGCGCGTGCCATGGCATCGGTCAAGATGCCGCCACCACAGCCCACGTCGAGCACTTGCTTACCCTGCAAAGGGGAAATGCTGTTGATCCAATCCAGGCGCAGCGGGTTGATTTGATGCAACGGGCGAAACTCGCTCTCAGGGTCCCACCAGCGGTGAGCCAGATCAGAGAATTTGGCCAATTCGGCCGGATCGACATTGGTGTGAGGGGCAGTGTTTTGCATGGCTTGTATTGTCGTTCAAGCAAAAAGAAACCCCGCCGAGGCGGGGTTTGCGTGAGATCAATGAAGATCAGTTAGCGCGTGTGCCAACTACTTCGATTTCAACGCGGCGGTTTTTAGCGCGACCTTCTTTGGTCTTGTTGTCAGCAACAGGTTGCTTCTCGCCTTTGCCTTCGGTGTAGATGCGGTTTTTCTCGATGCCTTGAGACACCAAGAAAGCTTTCACAGCTTCAGCGCGACGGACAGACAATTTTTGGTTGTAAGCGTCAGTACCGATAGAGTCAGTGTGACCCACAGCGATGATGACTTCCAAGTTGATGCCTTTGATTTTGGCAACCAAGTCAGTCAACTTAGCTTTGCCAGCTGGCTTCAGCACAGACTTGTCGAAGTCGAAGAAAGCGTCAGCAGCGAAAGTCACTTTAGAAGCAGCAGGCTTTGCGGCGGCAGCAGGAGCAGCAGCGGCAGGAGCAGCCACAGCACCGTCACAGCCTTTAGCGGCAGTAGCAGGTGTCCAGTTGGCATCGCGCCAGCACAAACCAGTGCTGTTCATCCACACGTCGCCAGAAGCGTTACGCCAGTTGTCAACGTTTTGAGCCATAGCAGCAGTTGCCAAAGCAGCGGTGGCAACCAAAGCTGCCAAGTTCTTCAAGTTTTTCATGATTCACCTCTGAGGGATTTATAAGCCGCAGACCACTCTGCGAATTCAGGCATTCAAGGGGCAATTACCACTGAAGCTTCTAAATATTGTGCCATAAGCAAAATGAAACCCTTTTTCTATCTTCGGCAGTTGTCCAAATTGGTGCCAATCTTGTTGCAGGTGGACCACAGTTTAGGGACCTACTTATCCGCCTAAAATGTTCGGTTTCCTGCTTTACGGCCTCTTTCATGACCCAGTTCGCCAAAGAAACCTTGCCCATCAGCCTAGAAGAGGAGATGCGTCGCAGCTACCTAGATTACGCCATGAGCGTGATTGTGGGCCGCGCCCTCCCCGATGCGCGTGACGGCTTAAAGCCTGTGCACCGCCGCGTGTTGTTCGCGATGCATGAGCTGAACAACGACTGGAACCGCCCTTATAAAAAGTCAGCCCGTATCGTGGGTGACGTCATCGGTAAATACCATCCCCACGGCGACAGTGCGGTGTACGACACGATTGTGCGTATGGCGCAAGATTTCTCGCTGCGCCATATGTTGGTAGACGGCCAAGGTAACTTCGGCTCGGTCGACGGCGACAACGCCGCGGCCATGCGTTACACGGAAATCCGCCTGTCCAAGATCGCGCACGAAATGTTGAGCGACATCGACAAAGAAACCGTCGATTTCGGTCCCAACTACGACGGCTCTGAAAAAGAACCCTTGGTTCTGCCCAGCCGCATTCCCAATTTGCTGGTCAACGGCTCCTCCGGCATTGCCGTGGGTATGGCCACCAACATCCCGCCCCACAACCTGAACGAGGTGGTGGATGCCTGCTTGCACATGCTGCGCCACCCAGAAGCCAGCGTGGACGAGTTGATGGAAATCATCCCGGCCCCTGACTTCCCACCCGCCGGCCTCATCTATGGCATCAGCGGCGTCAAAGACGCTTACCGCACCGGCCGTGGCCGCGTGGTGATGCGCGCCAAGTGCCACTTTGAAGACATCGACAAAGGCCAACGCCAGTCCATCATCGTGGACGAGTTGCCTTACCAAGTGAACAAAAAGACCCTGCAAGAACGCATGGCCGAATTGGTTCACGAGAAGAAGATTGAAGACATCAGCCACATCCAAGACGAGTCCGACAAGTCGGGCATGCGCTTGGTGATTGAACTCAAGCGCGGCGCTGTGCCTGAGGTGGTGTTGAACAACCTCTACAAACAAACCCAATTGCAAGACACCTTCGGTGTCAACATGGTGGCCCTGATTGATGGTCAACCCAAGCTGTGCAACTTGAAAGACCTGATC
>JBPCSU010000149.1:0-3237 GCA_051006815.1 Limnohabitans sp. | reverse complement strand
GCCCAAGCAGATGCCAAGGTAAGGCACTTTGTTTTCGCGCGCGAATTGGGCAGAAGAAATTTTCCCTTCCACGCCGCGAATGCCAAAGCCACCGGGCACCAAGATGGCGTCGAACTTGCCGAGTTGGTTGACGTTCTCAGGCGTGATGAATTCGGAATCGATGTACTCGATCTTCACGCGTGCATGGTTTTTCATACCGGCGTGACGCAAGGCTTCGTTGAGCGACTTGTAGCTGTCCGACAAGTCCACATACTTGCCCACCATGGCGATGCTGACTTCGTGTTTGGGGTTGGCCACTTCGTGGACCAAATCATCCCAACGCTGCAAGTTGGCGGGTTGTGCATTGATGCGAAGTTTTTCGCACACCAAACGGTCCAAGCCTTGCTCGTGCAACATGCGTGGGACTTTGTAGATGGTGTCCACGTCCCACATGGAGATCACGCCCCATTCAGGCACGTTCGAGAACAGGCTGATTTTTTGGCGTTCTTCTTCGGGAATCGGACGATCGGCGCGGCACAGCAGGGCGTCGGCTTGGATACCGATTTCGCGCAATTTTTGTGCGGTGTGTTGGGTAGGTTTGGTTTTCAGCTCACCAGCGGCAGCAATCCAAGGCACGTAGCTCAGATGCACAAAGGCCGTGTTGTTGGGGCCAATCTTCAAACTCATTTGACGTGCCGCTTCGAGGAAGGGCAAGGACTCGATGTCACCCACGGTGCCACCGATTTCCACAATCGCGACGTCGACTGCATCCGGGGTTTCATAGGCCGCACCACGTTTGATGAATTCTTGGATTTCGTTGGTGATGTGCGGAATGACTTGCACCGTTTTGCCCAGATAGTCACCGCGGCGCTCTTTGTCGAGCACGCTTTGGTAAATCTGGCCAGTGGTGAAGTTGTTGGCCTTTTTCATGCGCGTCGTGATGAAGCGCTCGTAATGGCCTAAATCGAGGTCGGTTTCTGCGCCGTCTTCGGTGACGAACACCTCGCCATGCTGGAAGGGCGACATAGTGCCGGGGTCTACGTTGATGTAGGGATCCAGCTTGATGAGGGTGACTTTGAGACCGCGCGATTCAAGCAAGGCGGCGAGTGAGGCGGCTGCGATTCCCTTGCCTAGGGAAGAGACAACACCGCCGGTGACGAATACAAATTGGGTCATGCCAGATCGGGAGTCAGGTCTCCCGGTAGGTGGAAATCGAAATTATAGGCGCTCTGCTACATTGCGACCCATGTCTGATCTGTCAAACAAACATATCGTTTTGGGTTTGAGTGGGGGAATCGCCTGCTACAAAGCGGCTGAGCTGTGTCGCGCCTTGGTGAAAGCCGGGGCCACGGTGCAGGTGGTGATGACCGAGGCGGCGGCCCAGTTCATCACGCCAGTGACGCTGCAAGCGTTGTCGAACCGCTCGGTTTACACGTCGCAGTGGGACGACCGTGAACCCAACAACATGGCCCACATCAATTTGAGCCGTGAGGCCGACGCCATCTTGGTGGCGCCAGCCAGTGCCGACTTCATGGCCAAACTGTTGCATGGCCGTGCCGATGACTTGCTCAGCCTCATGTGCTTGGCGCGCCCGATCGACCGTGTCCCGTTGATCTTGGCACCTGCCATGAACCGTGAAATGTGGCAGCACCCTGCCACGCAACGCAACATGGCGCAACTCAAGGCCGATGGGGCGCATGTGTTGGAGGTGGGGCAGGGTGAACAAGCCTGCGGTGAAACCGGTGACGGCCGCATGCTGGAGCCCGAAGAAATTTTGCAAGACCTGGTGGCCTTTTTTCAACCCAAAGTGCTGGCGGGTCAACAGGTCTTAGTGACGGCAGGCCCTACGTATGAAGCCATGGACCCTGTGCGTGGCATCACCAATTTGTCCAGCGGCAAGATGGGGTTTGCCATTGCCCGCGCAGCCCGTGAGGCGGGCGCTGTGGTGACCTTGGTGGCAGGCCCTGTGCATTTGCCTACGCCGCGAGGTGTGCAGCGCGTGGATGTACGCTCGGCGTTGGACATGCAGGCGGCAGTGACTGCGCATGTCGATGCAGCTTCTGTGTTTGTGGCCACGGCGGCGGTCGCCGATTGGCGCATCGCGGAGGTGGCAGGGGAAAAAATAAAGAAAGAGGGCTCTGGGCAGTTGCCTCATTTGAACTTTGTTGAAAACCCAGACATTTTGGCTGGCGTGGCCCAATCCGCCCGCGCGAAAAATGGGGCGTTGTATTGCGTGGGCTTTGCGGCCGAAAGCCATGATTTGCTCAAGCACGCCACGGCCAAGCGCGAGCGCAAAGACGTGCCCTTGTTGGTGGGCAATATTGGGCCTGCCACGTTTGGATTGGATGACAACGCCTTGTTGTTGGTGGATGCGCAGGGCAGCCAAGAACTGCCCCATGCCAACAAACTCACGCTTGCGCGTCAGCTGGTGAATGAGATCGCACGTCGTCTTCACGCTTAAATTTCACTTTTATTTTCATTTCAAACGCACATGAAACTCGACGTCAAAATTCTTGATCCCCGCATGGCAGACCAATTGCCGCAGTACGCCACGCCAGGCAGTGCGGGCTTGGACTTGCGTGCGTGCTTGGACGCGCCCATGACCTTGGCTCCTAATGCATGGCAGTTGGTACCCACAGGCATTGCCATTCATTTGGCCGATCCTGCGTATGCCGCGCTCATCTTGCCGCGCTCAGGCTTGGGCCACAAGCACGGCATTGTGTTGGGCAACCTGGTGGGGTTGATTGACAGCGACTACCAAGGCCAGTTGATGGTCAGTGCGTGGAACCGCAGTGATGTGGCGTTCACCTTGGAACCCATGGAACGCTTGGCTCAGTTGGTGATCGTGCCTGTGGTGCAAGCGCAGTTCAATGTGGTGCACGAATTTGCAGGCACCACAGAGCGCGGTGAGGGTGGCTACGGTTCGACAGGTAAAAAGTAACGCCGTCAGAGCCGCTGCGCGTCAGTGCAACAAGTCGTTGCCGGGGGCTTGTGCCTCAATTTTGAAAAAGCCGGTGCCCAGTGTGCCGCGCTCTTGTTCTTCTTGTGTGGCTTCACGCACCGATTGCACATCGAGGTGAATGCGAATGGCAATGCCTGCCAGCGGGTGGTTGCCGTCTAACACCACGTGCTCGGGGTAGAGGTCGGTCACGGTGTAGAGCAAATCTTGTGGTGCATCGGGGTTGCAGCCTGCAGGCAGCGCATGGCCCTCGACGGTGTGGCCTTCTTCCAGTTCTTTGGGAAAGCGTGAACGCGCCT
>JBPCSU010000148.1:0-4623 GCA_051006815.1 Limnohabitans sp. | reverse complement strand
GTACGGAGATCGCCAAAGACGGCTCAACAGGACTTCAACTCTGGACCCAGCAACGACCCGGCGAGCCCTTTGTACTCAAACAAGCTGGCGTGATGGTGGCATTCAAAAATACTTTGTTGGTGGGCTTGTCCGGCCGTTTGTCTGGCCTCGATCCCAATACCGGCGTGATTCGTTGGGAGTCGGCCATTGCGACGCCGCGTGGCACCAACGACATCGAGCGTTTGGTCGATCTCGTCAGCCCCTATGACCGTCGTGGCGACGTGGTCTGCGTGCGTGCCTTCCAAGCCGGCGTGGGTTGCGTCAATGCCGAGCGCGGCCAAAGTGTGTGGAACCGTGTGTCAGTCGGTGAGTTCGGTGTGAGTGGCAACGACAACTTGTTGATTGCGCCCGTGTCCAATGGGGTGGTGCAAGCTTGGAACCGCGCCACAGGCGAACGCGTCTGGGAGACTGAGCGTTTGAAATACCGCATCTTGAGCGCGCCTTTGGTCACCCCACGTGGTGTGGTAGTGGCTGATAACGGTGGCTGGCTGTATGTGTTGTCGTTGGCGGATGGCGCTTTGCTGAATCGCATCAAGCTGGATGGCAATGAGTTGATCGCAGCACCTGTTGTGGCCGGCGGCACGTATGTGGTGGTCTCACGCGAAGGTCGTGTGACGGGCCTCCAAATCCCGTGATGGGTTAGTTAAAGGATTCTGTTTTGAAACCCGTTTTGGCCCTGGTGGGCCGCCCCAACGTTGGCAAGTCCACGTTGTTCAACCGTCTGACCAAATCGCGTGACGCCATCGTGGCCGATTTCGCAGGGCTGACGCGCGACCGTCACTATGGCAACGCACGTTTCGAGAAGCACGAATTCATCGTCATCGACACGGGTGGGTTTGAGCCCACGGCCGATCACGGCATCTACAAAGAAATGGCACGCCAAACTCAGCAAGCGGTGGCCGAAGCCGATGTGGTGGTGTTTGTGGTCGATGCCCGCGCCGGCATGTCGGCACAAGACCATGACATTGCCAACTACCTGCGTCGTTTGGGCAAGCCCACAATTTTGGTGGCCAACAAAGCCGAGGGCATGAAAGAGGGCGCCCAGCTGGTTGAGTTCTACGAGTTGGGCTTGGGTGAGGTGTTGCCGGTGTCGGCTTCGCACGGTCAAGGCATCCGCACCATGATGGCCAATGCGTTGGCGCCTTTGAATTTGGCCGATCCCGACGAAGACGCGGCAGAGGTCGACGATGGCACCATCAAACTCGCTGTGGCTGGCCGCCCCAACGTGGGCAAATCGACCCTCATCAACACCTGGTTGGGTGAGGAACGCTTGGTGGCGTTTGACATGCCCGGCACCACGCGCGATGCCATCAGCGTGCCATTTGAGCGCAACGGCCAGATGTTTGAGCTGATCGATACCGCAGGACTGCGCCGCAAAGGCAAGGTGTTTGAAGCGATTGAGAAGTTCTCGGTGGTCAAAACCCTGCAAGCCATCGAATCTGCCAATGTGGTGTTGCTGTTGCTTGACGCGACCCAAGGCGTGACCGACCAAGATGCCCACATTGCTGGCTACATCCTTGAGAGTGGCCGCGCTGTGGTGGTGGCCGTCAACAAATGGGATGCTGTGGATTCGTACCAGCGCGAGTTGCTGATGCGCTCGATCGAAACCCGTTTGCCGTTTTTGAAGTTTGCCGCCATGCACTTCATTTCGGCCAAAAAGCGCCAAGGTTTGGGGCCCTTGTGGGGTGCCATTGCGCAAGCCCACCGTGCGGCCATGTGCAAGATGCCCACGCCTTTGTTGACCCGTTTGTTGCTGGAGGCCGTGCAGTTCCAGTCGCCCCAGCGTGGTGGCATGTATCGTCCCAAGCTGCGTTATGCCCACCAAGGGGGCATGAACCCGCCGATCATTGTGATCCACGGCAATTCGTTGGAGCACGTGACCGACGCCTACAAGCGTTACCTGGAAGGGCGGTTCCGCAAGGCCTTTAATTTGGAGGGGACCCCCTTGCGAATTGAGATGAAGACCTCAAGTAACCCCTATGCCGACAAAGGCGACTGATCCCAAACGCTTGACAGTGATGTGGTAACGTGGGATTTCTTTCAACTACACAGACACGGAGAATATCGTGAACACCGACAACTCAAAGAACAAAGGCCAACTGTTGCAAGACCCCTTCCTCAATATCCTGCGCCGTGAGCATGTGCCCGTGTCCATTTACTTGGTCAATGGCATCAAGCTGCAAGGTCAAATCGAATCGTTTGATCAATACGTCGTACTGCTTCGCAACACAGTGACGCAAATGGTTTACAAACATGCCATCTCGACCATCGTGCCGGGCCGCGCTGTGAACTTCAACCCAACCGACGGCACTGGTAGCTCGCCTGAAGCCTGAGCTTGAATGCTCTGCAAAAAGGGCTGTTTCAGCCCTTTTTTTACGCCTTATTTTTTTAGAACAAACGCTTGAACGACACACCTCCAAAGAACGTAGGCGCCACCATCTTGGTGGGGGTTGATTTCGGCTTGCCACATTTCGATGGCGAGCTTGAAGAACTCGGTTTGTTGGCCGAAACCGCTGGTTTGAAACCGGTAGCCCGCATCACCTGCAAGCGCAAAGCGCCAGATGCCGCCTTGTTTGTCGGCAGCGGCAAAGCCGATGAAATCAAAGAACTGGCCCTCATGCACGGCTCCACCGAGATTTTGTTTGACCAAGCGCTCAGCCCTGCGCAGCAGCGCAACTTAGAGCGCCACATGGGCGTGGCGGTGAACGACCGTACCTTGTTGATTTTGGAAATCTTTGCCCAACGCGCGCGCAGCCACGAAGGCAAGTTGCAGGTCGAGTTGGCCAAGCTGCAATACCTCAGCACGCGCTTGGTGCGACGTTGGTCGCACTTGGAGCGACAAAGCGGTGGCATCGGTATGCGCGGAGGTCCCGGTGAAACCCAGATTGAGCTGGATCGCCGCATGATCAACGACGCCATCAAGCGCACCAAAGAACGCTTGGAGAAAGTCAAGAAACAACGCAGCACCCAGCGCCGCCAACGCAACCGCCGCGATGCCTTCACGATTTCGTTGGTGGGCTACACCAACGCTGGCAAATCGACCTTGTTCAATGCCTTGGTCAAAGCCCGTGCCTATGCGGCCGACCAACTGTTTGCCACGCTCGACACCACCACACGTCAGCTCTATTTGGGCAACCAAGAAGGGGCCGGGCGCTCGGTGTCGTTGTCCGACACGGTGGGGTTCATCCGTGATTTGCCGCACGGGTTGATTGATGCCTTCCAGGCCACGTTACAAGAGGCCGCCGATGCCACGTTGTTGATGCACGTGGTGGATGCGTCGAACCCGAATTACCCCGAGCAAATGGACGAGGTGCAAAAAGTGTTGGCAGATATCGGTGCAGCCGATGTGCCGCAGGTCTTGGTGTTCAACAAACTCGATGCCATGGCACCTGAAAGCCGACCCATGCAGTTGCAAGACGCATATGACGTGGATGGTGTGCGTGTGCCACGATTTTTTGTCAGCGCTCAAACCGGAGAGGGCTTGGCTGCCTTGCGGGCCTTTTTGGCGCAAGAAGCAGTCGCCAGTTTGCCCGAAGACCATGAGAATCCGCAGGATATGGAATGAGGCCTGAATCATTAGGCACAATGACGACTTCAGAGAGAAAAACAACGATGCGTATGAACTCCAACACCTCCACGGTTAGCCGCGCTTCATGGCGCGCGCGACTGCTCGGCATGTTCAATCTCAACGATGGTCGTTGGGGCCGTGACAAAGACGGTCACCCCACATTCGACCCGAACGGTGCGCAAACGCCCGCCGAAGAGAAAAAGCCGCAAGAACCGCCACGCCCTCCCTCCGGCGCGGGTGGTCCGCCCGATTTAGACGAGTTGTGGCGCGATTTCAACGCCAAGATTGCAGGTCTGTTCGGTAACAAGAATGGCGGCTCTGAACCGCCTAGCCACAACGGTGGACCCACCGGGCCTGATTTCAAAGCTGCTCGCTTTGGTGCGGGCGTCATTGGTGCGGTGGTGTTGGCGATTTGGTTGAGCACCGGCTTCTTCATCGTGCAAGAAGGCCAGCAAGCGGTGATCACCCAGTTTGGCCGATACCACTCCACGGTGGGTGCGGGTTTCAACTGGCGTTTGCCTTATCCCTTCCAACGCCATGAGTTGGTGTTTGTGACGCAAATTCGCTCGGTCGATGTGGGACGTGACAACATCGTCAAGTCCACAGGCTTGCGTGAGTCAGCCATGCTGACCGAAGACGAAAATATTTTGGAAATCAAATTTGCCGTGCAATACCGTTTGACGGACGCGCGCGCCTATTTGTTTGAAACCAAGAACCCCACTGACACCGTGGTGCAAGCCGCTGAAACAGCTGTGCGCGAAGTGGTGGGCAAGATGAAGATGGATGCGGCCATGTCCGAAGAACGTGACCAAATTGGTCCCCGCATTCGCACGCTGATGCAAGCCATCTTGGACCAATACAAAGTGGGCATTGAGGTGGTGGGCATCAACTTGCAACAAGGCGGCGTGCGTCCTCCCGAGCAAGTACAAGCCGCGTTTGACGATGTGCTCAAAGCCGGTCAAGAGCGCGAGCGCGCCAAGAACGAAGCCGAAGCCTATGCCAACGATGTGGTACCC